>JALYQE010000292.1 GCA_030855965.1 Verrucomicrobiota bacterium
CCGCCGAAGTTCGATGAGCTGGTCAGCCGGGCGCAGGTAATTTTCGACGGCGAAGTGACTGGCCTCCAGTCGCAATGGATCGGCGAAGGCGCGCACCATCGCATCGTGACTTTCGTGACCTTCAAGGTCAACGAGTCGATCAAGGGCGACCCCGGCACCACTTATTCCATGCGCATGCTCGGCGGCACGGTCGACGGCCGAACGATGCGGGTGACTGATGCGCCCGAGTTCAAGGTCGGTGAGCGCAGGATCCTTTTTGTCGAAAATAATGGCAGCCAGTTCATCCCGCTCGTCGGGATTCAGCACGGCAGTTTCCGTGTTGAAAGAGATCAGTCTGGCCGCGATACGCTCCTCACCGGCGGCGGCCAGCCGCTGGCGGATGTAAACCAACTCGGTGGCGATGAAGCGGCCATCGCAAAATCCAAAGCCGCTCTCTCCCTCAATGATTTCAAGACCGCCATCCAAAGCCGGGTTCGCCAGCAGGCCGAAGCTCGTGCGAAAATTCAATAGGGGGTTTTCCCTTCTCGTCCTCGTGGCCTGCGGTTTCGGCCTTTCCGGGCTGGGCACCGCGTCCGGTTTCTCGTTCCTGAGTTCGTCCTGGCAAATTCAGGAAATCCCCATGCGCATCCAGATGGGGCCGGCCTCGATCGTCCTCGCCGATGGCAGCACCGACTGGGACTCGGTCGTGGAAAATTCGCTCGAACTCTGGAACGAACAGATGTCCCCGACCCAATTCAGTTGGACGAAGGCGGCCCCCGGCACTCCCGCCAGTTACGGTGACCGGATCAACTCGATGCAGTTTAGCGCGACGATCTACGGCGACGATTTCGGCGACTCTACCCTGGCCGTTGCCTTGATCGATGAAACCGGAAACCGGACCGACGAGGTCGACGTCCTTTTTAATACCGGCTTCCGTTTCAACGCTTATCGTGGCGTCTACGCCATTTTCAACGGCATTTCCTATTTCGACCTGCACCGGATCGCGCTGCACGAGCTGGGCCATGTCCTCGGCCTCGATCACCCCGATGAACACGGGCAAACGGTTGACGCGATCATGAACGCGCACGTCAGCGGGATTTACACCTTGCAGGCGGACGACATCGCCGGCACCGTCGCGCTCTACGGCGCGCCGACTGATCCGCCGAGCCCGACCGGCAATGCGCAGATCCTGCAAATCTCCACCCGCGGCCGGGTTGGGACGGGGGATGATGTCTTGATCGGCGGTTTCATTATCCAGGGGACGGGGCCGAAAAAGGTGATCGTGCGCGCGATCGGGCCTTCGTTAGGCGCGTTTGGCGTTTCCGATGCGCTGAAGAATCCGGCGCTGGAATTGTTCGACGGCACCGGCACGGTCATCGCGACCAGCGACGACTGGAAGGAAATCCAGGAACAGGAAATCATCGCCACCGGTCTTGCTCCGACCAATGCCCTCGAGTCCGCCATCGTGGCGGACTTGGCCCCGGGAAGTTACACCGCGATTGTCTCCGGCAGCGCCGGCGGCACCGGAGTCGCGCTGGTCGAAGTCTACGATCTCGAGGCGGAGAGCGGGAAGCTGGCTAACATTTCCACCCGGGCCAAGATCGGCCTGGGCGATGACGTCATGATCGGCGGCTTCATCATCCAGGGGCCGCAAAGCCAGAAAAATGTCATTCGCGCGGTCGGGCCCTCGCTCACTAATGTCGGCGTCGCCGGGGCGATTCCCAATCCGCTGCTCGAGCTCTATAACAGCAGCGGCGCGCTCCTGCAGATGAACGACGACTTCAATAGCAACCGCGACGCCGGGACGATCCGGGCCTTCGGGCTCGGCTTGGTGAACGGCTTCGAGGCAGGGCTCTTCTTCGAAGGCGCGCCGGGCAACTTCACCGTCATCATGCGGGGCGAAGACGGCGCCACTGGCATCGGCCTGATCGAGATTTACGGGGTCGAGTGATCGTTCGTTAGGCCGCGCTTTTTCCAGAAGAAGTACGCGGGAAACCCACTCAGGACGATGGCAAAGCCAATCCCGCAGGTGGCCGGGGCGAGGATTGCGAGATCGACGATCAGCAGCACCGCGAGTAGGATGGCGACGATCGGCACGACCGGGTAACCCCAGGCGCGATAGGGCCGCGCCATTTCCGGCATTTTGCGGCGCAACACCATCACCGCCGCCACCAGCAGAACGTAGAACACGAGGTCGGCCGCGACGATGTATTCGAGGAGTTGGGTGTAGACGTTCCCGTAACGCACCGCGCCGGTCGCTGGATCCGTCCCGACTGTGCGCGGCAGCGTCAGCACCGCCGCCCAGATGCCTTGCGCGACCAGCGCCGCCGCCGGCACGTGCCGCGCGTTGGTCCGCGCGGTCGCGCGAAAGAAAAGCCGGTCGAGCGCCATCGCATAATAAACCCGCGCTCCCGCCAGGATGAGCCCGTTGTTGCAGCCAAAAGTCGAGACCAGGATCGCGCCCGCCATCAGGCTCGCGCCGGTCGAGCCGAGCATGGCCTGCATCGACGCCACCGCGACCCGGTTTTGCGGCGCCTGCGCTATCTCGCCTAACGATAAAGTGGCGACATAGGCCAGGTTGGCCAGGACATAGAGGACCACGACCAGCCCGCAGCCGATGAGCAGCGCGCGCGGAAGGGTCCGGCCCGGATCGCGCACCTCGCCCCCGGTAAAAGTGACGTTGGTCCAGGCGGTCTGGGCAAAGATCGGGCCGACCATCGCCTTCCCAAAAATCACGATCAGCGCCAGCCCGCCTGCCATGTTGAGGCCGGGTTGCGCGGCCTGCGGCGTCCAGCCGTTGGCCCACGGGTTCCACCAGTCCGCTGCCTTGGCCGCGGTCGTAGCCTGCCAGCCTAACAAGAGCCCGATGACGATCAATCCGATGAGCGCGGCCGTCTTGGCGAAGGTGAAAGTGTTCTGGATCAGTTTGCCGAGTTCCAGACCGCGGGTGTTGATCCAGGTGAGAAAAAAAATCAAGAGGACCGCCACCAGCTGCTCGGTGGAAAGGCTGAGCGCGTAGGCGCCAAACAAATGCACCGGCTCGACGAGGTAATGCTCGGTCGCGACTGCCGGAAAAAAGACCCCGGCAAACTTGGCAAAAGCAATCGCAACCGCCGCGATCGTCCCCGTCTGGATGACGAGAAACAGGGTCCAGCCAAAAAGAAAACCGATCGAGGGCCCGTAAGCCTGGCGCAGGAAAACATATTGCCCGCCCGCCTTCGGCATCATCGCGGCCAGCTCCGCGCAACAGAGCGCGCCGGTAATCGTGAGCACGCCGGCCATTGTCCAGGCCAGGAGGAGCCAGCCGGGCGCCCCGAGGAGCCGGGTCGACTCCGCCGAGGTGATAAATATGCCCGACCCGATCATCGAGCCGATCACGATCATGGTCGCATCGAGCGGTCCCAGGCCGCGCACCAGCTTTTCGTTAGGCGGGTTCATCGAGTTAATTGGATAGCGCCGCCACCTTGACCCCGGCCGCGCTTAATTGCGCGCGCAATTTCTGCGCGAAGGCGACCGCTTCCGGTTTGTCGCCATGCAGGCAAATCGTGTCCACCTCGAGGGGGATATCGCTTCCGTCGACCGCGCGCACCACGTTTTCGCGCAGCATGCGCAGGACACGCTCGGCCGCTTCCTCCGCGTCGTGCAGGAGCGCGTCCGGCCGCGTCCGCGGGACGAGCGAGCCGTCGGGCAGGTAATTGCGATCCGCAAAAACTTCCCGCGCAACCCGCATTTGGATCGCGTTGGCCGCGCGGGCCAGCGCGCTGCCGGCCGGCGCGAAGAGCAGCAGCCGGCGATCGACTGCGAGCATGGCGTGTGTCACCGCCTCGGCCAGTGCCAGATCGCGCGCGGCCATGTTATAGAGCGCGCCGTGGGGTTTAACGTGATTCGGCCGCACGCCTAACGAAGTTGCGACGGCCTGGAACGCACCGACCTGGTAAGCGACGAGGGCAAAGACTTCGCCCGGCGTGACCGGCAGTTCGCGCCGCCCAAAATTCTCGCGATCGGCCAGGCCGGGGTGCGCTCCCACCGCCACTCCAGCCGCTTTTGCGGCCAGGATGGAAGCGGTCATGCTGCCCGGATCGCCCGCATGAAAACCGCAGGCGATATTGGCCGAGCTGACGAGCGCGAGCAGATCTCCTTCGCCGGCCGCGCCCTCACCGAGATCGGCATTCAGATCGACCGACAGGTTCATGCGGTACGGAGACTGAGAGCGACGCGGAAAAGTTCAAAATCGTTCGCGCGTTCCTCGAACAACGCGGCGGCCTCGTCCGGGCTCACCTCCTCGAAACGCACGTTGTCGTTAGGCAAAAGTTGGGCCGCGGGCGCGAGATCGACCGTGATCACGTGCGCGATTTTCGGGTAGCCGCCGATCGTTTGGCAATCCCCGAGCAAAAGAATCGGCTGCCCGTTGTTCGCCACCTGCACCGTTCCCGGCGCGACCGCCTCGGAGAGCAGTTCGCGCTTCTTTTTGCGCGCCAGCGCCGCGCCTTCCAGGCGCACGCCCATCCGGTCCGCCTCGGCGCCAACGGTGAAGGCGGTTTCCAGAAACGAGTGCCGCGACTTGCGGTCAAACAGGTCCCATTCCGCGCCCCGCGCCACGCGCAGGATGGGCGTCGGCAGCGCCGTCAGGCTCCACTCCGGCAGCGCGCTCCAAGACGCGAGCCGCGGCGCATCCTCCGCCGGGGGAGTGGCTTTGCCTAACGAGAGCTCGTCGCCATCCTGCAAGTTGCGGCCGGCGAAGCCGCCGAACTGCGCCCGCAAATCGGTCGCGCGACTGCCGAGGATGGAGGGCAGCTCGATCCCGCCGGAGATGGCGAGCCAAAGGCGACAGCCGTTTTTTGCCCCGCCAATTCTCAATTCTTCTCCCGGCCTAACGACGGCGGACCGGCCCGCGGGGATCCGGGTTTCCGCCACTTCAAGATCGAAATTTCCGCCACACCAGGCGACGCGCCGCGCCCCGTCGAAACGGAGTCGCACCCCGCCGAGTGCGATCTCGAGGAGCGCGGAATCGACCAGATTGCCCACGAGCAGGTTGGCCAGCCGGGCAGCGTCGCGATCGAGCGCGCCACCCGCGGAAACGCCCAGCGCGCGGTGCCCCCGTCGCCCGAGGTCCTGCACACTCGTGAGGGGACCAGCCCGAAGCACGATTACTTTTTCCATCCCTCGAATTCTTCGCGGCTGATCGCGACAAAACGCACCCGGTCGCCCGCACGCAGGAGCGCGGCCGGGTCGCGCGTAAGATCGAAGAGCAAAAGCGGCGTCCGCCCGATGATGTTCCAGCCTCCAGGCGACGGGAGCGGATAGATCCCGGTTTGCGCGCCGCCGATGCCGACGGACCCGGCCGGGACGAGGGTGCGCGGTTTCTCACGGCGGGGCGTGGCCAGCTTCGCGGGCAGGCCGCCGAGAAAGGGAAACCCGGGGGTGAATCCGACGCAGCGCACGTCGTAGGGTCCGGCCGCGTGCCGGGCCACGACGTCGTTAGGCGAAAGGCCGCTGTGTTGCGCGACGACTTCGAGGTCGAGCGCGAATTCCGCGTCGTAGCAGACCGGCACTTCGACCCGCCGCGGCGTGGCGGTGGTTTTTGCATGTCGCCCGCGCCCGCGCAAGGCGGCCGCGACCGCCTCCCGGCCGGCCCGGAGACTGCCCGGCGAATCGAAGAATACCGCTACGCTGGCGAAGGCCGGGGCAATGTCGCTGACCCCCGCGAGAGGGGCGGCTTCGAGTTTTCGCAAGGCGGCAAGGACCGCCCCTAACGAGTCGCCCACGCGCACAATCAGCGCCGCGTCGCCGAGCGGTATCATCTCCATGGCCACGGTCGACTCTGCTGCCGGGCCGTGCGTTTGCAAGGCGCGCGCCGACTCCTAGGCGAGCGATTTTTTTGGCGCGGGTTTGTAGACCAGCCACACCACCAGCCCGAGGAGAACGCTTTGCACGATCCCGCTGAAAAACCACTTCAGCGCAATGCTCGGCGGGAGAGGGGAGACGACGTAGGTAATAATGGTTGTGGCCTGCACGAGGAGGCCGATCAAAAGGCCGTAGCCACAGGCCAGCCCGGCACTGCCGCGGTCCGCGAAACCGAGCGCCCAAATCATGACGAAGGCCGTCGCGATCAATAGATGCGCCCCCATCATCCACGGAAAACGTGCCGTCATTTCGGCGTCCGGCCGCCAAAGTTCCTTGGTCGCATTGTAGTCCGGCACCAGCCAGAAGGCATGAATCAGAAAATCGGTTGCGAAGACAAAGACAAACGCGGCCACGATCGCGAGCAAGAGACGCAGGAAGTTCATGGGCCGAGACTAGGAACCGGAAAATCGGCTTGCGAGCCCAAAAAACTTCCATACTTCCCGGCGGGCAAGCCTGAATACTCGGACGTCTGCCCGCGAGGTGATGTTGACTTGACCGTCGGACCCCTTTCGCGCTAACCCAACAGGTGCGTTTCTTCTGATTTCCGGAGAAACATCGCGGGACAAATCTTTTGGAAAGACGCATAGCTATGAAAACAATCTCACCCTTTCGTGTCGCCGGATCGCTCCTCATACTTTCCCTTTTACTCGTCACGAATGCGCGGGCGGGACTCAAGCGAGATTACGGCATCTATCCGGTGCCTTCGCCTCCGCCCTTGCCCGCCGCGGGAGGAACGGTGATCGATCCAACCTTTGGCACCACCGTCATGCGGTTAACGGATGAGAACGACGGCCCTGAATGCATCAACTCTTATTCCTACTGGCCCACCTTCAATGTTAATAGCACCCGACTCCTGATCTTTAGCGGGACTGCTCCGCTCCTATATCGCTTCGACCCCGCCGCCTTCCAGATCATCGACAAAGTGACGTGGGACACTCCGCTACCCATGGGAGGAACGGTTCGCTGGGACGATGCGATCTGGAGCGGCACGGATCCCGATGTCATCTACGCCCATGACACTATCGGTATGCGGATCTGGAGTTACAACGTGGCGACCCAGACTTACACGCAAATCGGAGACTTATCGTCCCTCTACAATAACGGCGACTACCTCTGGCAGATGAGCAAGGCGATCAAGAATGATAATGTCTTCGCGTTTACTCGGCGCGACAGGAGATACAGGGTCGTCGGTTACCTGGTCTGGCAGCGGGATACGAACCAGGTCAGTTACACCGTAAACACCTCGCAGCTGGATGAGGTCCAGGTCGACAAAGCAGGGAAGTATCTGGTGGTAAAGACCGGCCAGTCGGGTGCCGGAGCGATCGAAGTGCAGGTCGTCGATCTCACGACTTTCACGGTGCAGAACCTAACGGATGACGGCCCTGACTATTCCCCGGGACATTCCGATAACGGCAGTAAAACCGTGGTTGGCGCGGATAATTGGCGCAACCAGATCACCTTTCGCACGCTCGCCAACCCTCATACCCATTCGACGCTGATTAATTTTGGGAACGATTGGACCCAGGATTACCACATCTCGATGCTGGCCAATAATGAGCGGTGGGCGCTGGTCAGCAGTTATTCGCCCACGGCCGGGACGCCGGATGGTCCGTTCCACGATGAGATCTACCAGGTGGCGACGGATGCGAGTTTGTCCGTCCGAAGGGCGGCCCATCATTTTTCCATTTATGGCGGCGACTATTACGCAAGTCCGCGGGCGGATATCAGCCGCGACGGCCGCTTTGTCGCGTTTACGAGTAACTGGGGCATCGCGGGTGGCCGCAAGGATGTCTTCATCCTGCGCCTTCGCTGACGACTCGCCTTCACACCGCAGCCTCGAAGTTGGCGGAACTCGTTTCCTGGCCAGTCCGCGCGCGGGACACGGTTGAACGGTCGGTCAGCTGCGAATCGTAGCGTGACGACGATGAAGGCAGAGAAAAAGAGTCCACGAAAAGAGCCTAACGATTTCGTAAAAGTGAAGCGCTCCCGGGTGCACGGCACCGGGGTCTTTGCCACACGGCTGATCCCGCGCGGGACCCGGGTGATCGAGTACACCGGCGAACGCATCTCCTGGAAGGAGGCGCAGGATCTGCCGCCGCTCGACCCGGATGATCCGCATCACACTTTCTTTTTCTCGCTCGACGACGGGCGGGTGATCAATGCCGCGGTCGGCGGCAACGAGGCGCGCTGGATCAATCACTCCTGCGAGCCGAACTGCAAAACGATCGAGCGCCGCGGGCGCGTTTATATCGTGGCGCTGCGGGAGCTGAAGCAGGGCGAAGAACTTTTCTACGACTACGCCCTCGAGCCGGCAGACCGCCGGACGAAAGCGCTGGAGCGTCTTTTCGCCTGCCATTGCCACAGCCTGGATTGCCGCGGCACGATGCTGGAGCCGCGCTAAACGCGCCCCGGAAAAATACTCCTATTGACACTCTACACGAAGACGTGCTTTACTCGTATAGACACTCAATATGAGCCGATGAAAAAGAAAATCGATCTTCTCCAAGGCACGCTGCATTTATTGATTCTACAGGCTCTGGCGCCGCAACCGCGGCACGGTCTGGGCGTTTCCCAGCGGATCAATCAGATCACGAACCAGACTTTTGAGGTCAAGCCAGGGTCGCTTTTCCCGGCGCTGCACCGAATGGAGGAAGCGGGCTGGCTCAAGGCCAACTGGGGCGAATCGGAAAACAACCGGCGGGCCAAGTTTTATTCCCTCACCAGCGCGGGCCGGCGCCAGCTCGCGACCGAGACGGAAGATTGGGAACGCATCTCGCTCGGGATCGCGAGCGCGCTCAGCGCCAATTGACTGGGAACCTCACGATGCGTGTTTTTTCCTCGTTCCTAGCTCTCGGCCGGAATCTTTTTGGCAGCAAAAAGGTCGAGCGCGATCTCGCCGAAGAGGTCGATTCCTATCTCGCGCTCTCGACCGATTCCAAGGTGCGCGCGGGACTGGACGAAACCGCTGCGCGCCGCGCCGCCGCCGTCGAGCTCGGCGGGGTCGAGCAGGTGAAAGAACAGGTGCGCGAAGTGCGCTTCGGACATTTCCTCGAGACGCGCTTCCAGGATTTGCGCTTTGCCATCCGCACCCTGCGCAAGTCGCCCGTCTTCTCTCTCACCGTCATCCTCGTCCTCGGGATCGGGATTGGCAGCACCGCGCTCATGTTCGCGCTCGTAAACTCGCTCCTCCTTCGCGGCCCGGCTTTCCCCGAGGCCGAGCGGCTCTACATGATCTGGCAGAAAATTCCGCAGGAAGATCGCGTCTCCTTTTCGCCTAACGAATTCACGGCCTGGGAAAAGCAGACCGAGGTTTTCCAGCAGATGGCGGCGTTTACCGGGACCGGCTTTACCCTTTCCGGCCGCGGCGAACCGGACCTGGTCCGCGGGCAGATGGTCACGCCCTCCTTTTTCGAAGTGCTACGGGCGGCGCCCAGTCATGGCCGCGCGTTTTTGGCGGAGGAAGGGATCCCCGGGCAGGACCACTCTGTCATTCTCAGTCACGGCCTCTGGCAACAGAAATTTGGCGGTCTTCCGGAGGCGCTCGGCGAGCAGGTGACGATGGACGGCAAGGCCTACACCATCGTCGGGGTGATGCCCGAGAGTTTCGATTTTCCCGATCACGCCACGAAATTCTGGGTCCCGGCCGCGCTCATGGGGCCGATCTTCCAGGAGCATCCCGACGCGCATTTTCTGCGTGTGCTTGGCCGGCTGAAGCCGGGCATTTCGCCGGAGCGGCTCCAGGCCGAAGCCGACGCTCTCGGCCGGCGCGTGACCGATCCCGCGGATAAAACCGAACGCCGCTTTCTGGCGATCGGGTTGAAACAAATGCTCACCGGCGATCTGCGCAGTCCGCTTCTCGTGCTGCTGAGCGCGGTCGGGTTTCTTCTGCTCATTGCCTGCGCCAACGTCGCCAATCTCACGCTCGCCCGCGCCCATGCGCGACGGAGCGAGATGTGCCTGCGCGCCGCGCTCGGCGCGAGCCGGCGGCGCCTGGTGGCGCAACTCCTGACCGAGGCCGGGGTGCTGGCGGCGATCGGCGGAACGCTCGGGCTCGTCATGGCGCAATGGGGCCTGGGATTGTTACAGCGTTTCGCCAACGTCCCGGAATTGTCAGGCGCGCAGATCGAAGGAAGCGCGCTCGGCTTTGTCGTCCTCGCTTCCGTGTTTTGCGCGGTTATTTTTGGGCTTGGGCCGGCCTTCAGCGGGTCGCGGACCAACTTCCAGAATGCGCTCAGCGGCTCGACCCGCTCGACCAGCGGCGCGACCGGGGCCCGCCACGCCCTGGTCTTTGCGGAGGTCGCGCTCGCCGCCGTCCTGCTCATCGGCTGCGCGTTGATGCTGCGCAGTTTCGTTAGGCTAATCCAGGTCGATCCCGGGTTTCGTTCCGCCAATGTGATCACGGCCGACGCCTTGCTTTCGGAAGATCGTTATCCCGCAAAACCGCAGATGCTCGCCTTTTACCAGAAGTCCCTCGCGAGCGTGCGAAACCTGCCCGGGGTCGAAAGCGCGGCCATGATCACGCATTTGCCCTTTGGCGGGAACGACTGGGGCAACGGCTACCAGGTCGAAGGCCAATCGGCCCGCGAGCCCAACGCGGTCGCGCAAATTCGCCCGATCAGCCCCGGTTATTTCTCGACCCTCGGCATTCCGCTAAAGGCTGGCGTCGACTTTAGCGAGCGCAACAGCGAAAACGCGGCCGGAGTCGCGATCGTGAGCGAGCTGCTCGCGCGCCGCTCCTGGCCTAACGACAACGCGGTCGGGAAAAAGATCCGCTACGGCGACGATTGGCTGACCGTGGTCGGCGTGTGCGGCGACATCAAGCACGGCGCGCTCGACGAATCGTCCGTCAGCATGATCTACGTTCCCTATCCGCAGGTGCCGGCTGAGGTCGCGCAGTTTGTCACTCGCGACGTGAATTTCGTCGTGCGTTCATCCAGCCCGGGTGCGGCCGCGACCGGGGTGCGGGGCGCGTTGCACGCGCTCGATCCCGCGATGGTGGTGAGCGTGAGTACGCTGGAAGAGCTGATTCGCGAGTCCACCACCCAGCCGCGTTTTCGCACCTGGCTGATCGGCATTTTCTCCATCCTCGCGCTCAGCCTCGCCTGCCTCGGCATTTACGGCGTGATCGCTTACCTGGTCACGCAACGGAACAAGGAGATCGGCATTCGCCTGGCGCTCGGTGCGACGCGGGGCAACATCCTCGGTCTGGTGCTCGGCCGAACCTTCCTGCTCGCCGTCGCCGGGATCGCCGCGGGATTGCTCGCCGCGCTTTTTCTCGCGCGTTTCCTCGACACCATCCTCTTCGGCATCACCGCGCACGATCCGCTCACTTTCGTCGTCGTGCCGCTGGGATTGATCGCGATCGCGCTCCTCGCGGGTTATTTGCCAGCGCGCCGCGCCACCCTGGTCGACCCTGTTACCTCACTCCGCTGCGAGTAGTTGGGCGCGGAAAAATCGCGAGTCCGCCGGCTCCCGTTCATGCGTATAGTAATGGCATGACTAAGGATAAGCAGGACAAGATCGTCCGGGAATTGAAGCGCGCCTACGGGATGGAACTCGAGACGGTCCAGAATTACCTCGCCAATTCTGTCGATCTCGATGGCGTGCGGGCGGAGGAAATCAAGAAGTCGCTCGGTGCCGATATCCAGGAAGAAATCGGCCACGCCCAGATGCTGGCCAAGCGCATCAAGGTGCTCGGGGGCCGCGTGCCGGGCTCGCTCGAGCTGGCGCGCGATCAGAAATATCTCCAGCCCCCGAAGGATTCGACCGATCTCATTTTCGTGATCCGGGGCGTGATCAAAGCCGAGGATGGCGCTATCGCGCAGTATGAGAAGATCATCGATCTCTGCGATAAAGTAGATCCTGTGACCCAGGATCTGGCCGTGACCATTCTCGGGGACGAGCAGGAACATCGCCGCGCTTTTGTCGGGTACCTGACCGAGTTCGAAAAGGGCCGGAAAAAGAAATAGCAGTCAACCGAACCAGAAAGAAAATCACATTATGCCAGGACGAAACGGATCAGCAGTTTGGGAAGGGACTCTGAAAGAGGGTCAGGGAACGATGAAACTCGGGAGCGGTGCCTATGAGGGCCCATACTCGTTTCAATCGCGCTTTGAAAACGGCAGCGGCACCAACCCCGAGGAACTCATCGGCGCGGCGGAAGCGGGTTGCTTCTCCATGGCGCTCTCCTCCAACCTCGAGAAAGCCGGCCACCCCGCGAAACGCATCAGCACCGTCGCCAGCGTGAAACTCGAGATGGTCGAAGGCGGCCCGAAGATCACCACGATCGACCTCGAGGTGGAAGCGAGTGTTCCGGGGATGGACGACAAGGCCTTCCAGGAGCAGGCCGAGAAGACGAAGAAAACCTGCCCGGTTTCCGTCGCGCTTTCCGGCACCCAGATTAACCTGACGGCGAGACTGCTCTAGCCGCCTCGCCTAACGAGACTAGGAGCGCCGCCCCGGCGCGCTCAGGAACGCGCTCCCTCTTTCAGGAAGTGGATGCCGTGCTCGGCCGCGATCTCGAGCACGAACGGCATGTCCGGGCCCTGCGGTTTGGCAAATTCCGCGGCCGCCCGGGTAATGAAAATATCGAACCCGCCCGGCGCGGTGGAGATCACCATGCGCGATGTCTCGGGCCCGGCGTTGCGGAAGGTGTGCACCTGGCCGCGTGGAACGAAAGCAGAGCCGCCGGGGCCGACTTCCTCCCAATTCGAGTTCTGGAAAAACGCGACTTTGCCTTCCAGGACATGAAAAGTTTCGTCGTCGTTGATATGAAAATGGAGCGGCGGCCCGCCCCCGGGCGGGGTCGACTCGATCCACATTGTGAGGCGGCCGCCCGTCTGCTCGCTGTCGAGGAGGATGACGATCTCTTCGCCGAAGGCGCGCAGGACGGGTTTTTCGCCCGGGTTAACGACGATCGCTGTTTCGCCACTCACGTTTTATTTCGCCAATTCGTCGAGATACTGCACGTAGGAGAGGACGGCTCCGTCCCAGCCTTCCACCTTCGGATTGGTCGACTCGATCAAATAATATTCATCCGGCGCGTGTGCGCCACTGCCGTGCCCGAGGCCGAAATGCCCCGCGCCGAGGCTGAGCGGCGGGTTAGTGAAAACGTATCCCGGCCAGGAGCCGCCGAGCCGCGGAACGATGACCGGATCGATCCCGTGATTTTTGTAAACCGCTTCCTCGGCCTTGATGATCGGCGAATCGGCCGGCGTCGTGGTCGGATCGTATCCGCCGGTCATGTTGATGTCGATGTCGCCGAAGCCGCGCTTGGCCAGATGCGCCTTGAGCGCCTTCAGCGCACCGTCCGCGGTCTGGTCGGGCACGAGACGGAGATCGAGTTTCACGATCGCCTGGTGCGGCAAAACGGTTTTGCCGCCGGGCCCGGTGTAGCCGCCAATGATGCCCTCGATGTTCACCGTCGGCGCGCCGGCGAGGCGCTCGAGCGCCTCCGTCCAGCTCACGTCTTTGGCCCAGACCTTCACGCCCATTAATTTCTTCGCTTCCGCCTCGTTCAACCGCTTCGCCGCGGTTGCGATCATGGCCTTGTCGCCGGCCGAGAGCGGCTTCACGTTGGTCGTTAGGCCATCGATCGCGGGATCGCCCCCGGCATCGACGAGGGTGTTGAGCGCCTGCACGAGGTGCCAGACCGGGCTGTCGACCCGCGCCTTGTTGGAGGAATGAATGTCCTTCAGCGGACCGCGGCCCCACTTCTCGCCGTTGGAGGTCAGCTCCACTTCGATCACGCCTTTTGCGCCCAGCGTCACTGTGACCATCCCGTCCAGGCCCTGGCTGGCGAAGGGCATGAAAATGCCGCTGCATTTCGCGAGCGCTTTTTCGATCTCGGGCGTGTGCACGATCTGCCCGAAATGGGGCGAGCCGATTTCCTCTTCACCTTCCGCGACGAGGACGAAGTTGACCGGCACCTTGTGGCCGGCGGCCTTCATCGCATGGAGCGCGGCGAGAAACGCGGCCTGCGGCCCTTTCTGGTTTACCGCGCCGCGGCCCATCATCACTTTGCCCAGTCCCGGCTTGTCCACGATTGCGGCCTCGAGCGGCGGCGAGGACCATTCCTTGGGATCGAACTGCTTCACGTCGTACATGAAATAGAGGCCGATCGTTTTCGGCGCGCCGGCGTCGAGAGTGGCGAAAACGCCCGGCTTGCCCTCGGTCTCGACCCGTTCCGCGCGCTGAAAACCGGCGTCCTTCAGCAGCTTGATCATGTAATCGGCGCCCTGCGGATAGTTCAGATCTTCCGCCGCGATCGAAGGCAGCTTGATCCAGTCCTGAAGACGCTTCACCCCGTCGTCGTGCTGTTTCGCGATCTGCGCTTTGACATCGGCGTAGTCGGCACCCGCGGCCCAGGCGGGCGGAAGACAGAGAAGAAACGCCACACCGAAAAGGGCGGCGATGAAGGATGTTTTTCGAATCATCCACCTTCCATGCAGTCGCGCAGAGGGGCTGGCAAATTGAAATAACCGAGGCGGCGAAACGAGGCCGGCGTGAGGATGGAATGGACGGCGCGCGCGATTCCTCGTATCAAAAACGGAGCTGCATGGTTACCGCACCGACATCGGACAAGGATATTTTCACGCTCAGCGCGCCTGATCCCGCGCTCTGGAAGCTTTATCTCATCCGCGCGCTCTTCACCGGTCCCGGGGTGATCTTCGTCCTGCCCTATCTCTATTTCCGCTACCACACTTTGCGCTACACCTTTGACGAGGAAGGCATCCACATGCGCGTCGGCATTCTCTACCGGCGCGAGGTCAATCTCACTTACGCCCGCATCCAGGATATTCATCTGCGCTCCGGCGTGATCCAGCGCTGGCTCGGGCTGGCCGATATTCAAATTCAGACTGCGTCCGGCTCGGCCGACGCGGAACTGGTCATCGAGGGATTCAAGGAATACGACAAGATCCGCGATTTCCTCTACACCCGGATGCGCGGCTACCACGCGCCGGCGGCGGCGCGCGCGGACGAGCCGGCGGCCGACGCCGGAGATCCGAACGCGGAAATGATTTCGCTTCTCCAGACCATTCGCGACGAGCTGCGCCAGACGCGGGAGGCGTTAGGCAAAAGCCAGCCGGCCGAGTGAATCGGAAAATAGGCAAAATCGGGGTCGGTCTGAGCACATTCTTGCGGGAAAAAACGCGAGCGCCCGTCTGAAACGTGCTCTCTCACCCCGTCTAAGATTTGATCAGAAGTTGTTCTTGCGGACATGCTCGCGGATCAGCTCCTTGAGCCGCTCGATGGTTTTCACTTCGTTCTCCTTGCTCTCTTGCCAGAAGGCTTTGAGGTCAGGGAACTTGTCGGCGTTCTCGATGAACTGGTCGTAGCGCCACACGGCGTCGAGCCGCTGGCTGAGATCGTGGATCATGTCGTGGTCGTGGTCGCGGATTGCTTTGGTAGATCCGACGAGGTCGTCTTTTTGGATGTCTTGGTCACTCACGGTTTTGGTTCCTTTGGTTTTGGTTACGGAAAGGTGTTTCAGATGGCGGGTCCTTCGGAAGCCGGCTGGCCCGCGACGGGTCCGCCTTCGGACGGACCTTGAGCCCGGTCCGCGCGTCCTTTCAGGAAGCGAGCGATCAGGCCATCGCCCGGCGCGGCGATCCAAGCGACGACCATGAGAAGTCCGGCGGCGAAGGCCATCATGCCGGAGCTGGTGGTGTCGGTGATGCCAAAGAGCGGCGGGATGCGGATGGCCATGTAGTGCCCGAGCCACGCGGCGGCGCTGCCGACGGCGCAGGCGATGAGGATCATCGGGAGCAGGCGGCGGGTGATGAGCAGGGCGGTCGCGGCGGGCACGATGAGCATGGCGATGACGATGATGCTCCCCACCGATTCGAAGGCGGCGACGGTGGTCACCGCGACCATGGTCATCAGCAGATAGTGCAGGAATTTGGAGGAGAAGCCGAGTGCGTCAGCGAGTCCTGGATCGAAGGCGCTGAGGCGCATTTCTTTGAAGAGGAGGGCGACGAGGCAAAGATTGACGAGCAGGGTGGCGCCGTTGACGGCGGCGGCTCGGGGCAGCTCAATCCCGAAGACTTTCACCATGTCGAGCGGAGTCAGTTCGATGGCTCCGTAGAGCACGCAGCCGGGGTCGAGATCGACGTGGTCGGCGGCGCGGACGATCAGGATGAGCCCGATGGCGAAGAGGGTGGTGAAGACGATGCCCATCGCCGCGCCCTGATCCACCTTGCCGAACTTGCTGATCCATTGGGTGAAGAGCGCGGTGAGAATGCCGACGACGGCGGCGCCGATGAACATCGGCAGGCTGTCGCGGGCACCGGTGACGAAGAAGGCGACAGCGAGTCCAGGCAACACGGCGTGGCTGATGGCGTCCCCCATCATGCTCATCTTGCGGAGCACGAGAAAGGAGCCTGGGATGGCGCAGGAAATCGCGCAGAGCATGCCGGTGACGGCGATCCAGGTGTCGAAGGTGGTCCAGGCCATGGGAACTAGGATTCGGGACTCAATTTTAAACGGCGTGTGGGCTACGCGGGTGCGTTCCCTCGTCGCCCAGTTCGGCCTCCAGCTTGCGGACAAGTTCGGCGCCGAGAATGTGCTCGACCATGTCGGCGTCGCGATCGACATGGCTGGGCGCGATGTCGGCGTGACGGATGAGATAAAGTTCCCACAGGCGGTGGTTGCGGGTGACGCGGACGGCTTCACCAAACCCGGATTCGGAGAGGTGGATCGTGTCCGCCGAAGAAGCCTCGATGTGGTCTTCTCCCCTGGCGCGGGCCAGGATTTTGCGGAACTGGCGAGGCGACCAGGAGCGGTGCGCGAGCATCGCCTGGCGAGAGACCGGGACGTTTTTTACCGGGTCTGTCTGGCGCTCGGCGAGTTCGTAGGCGGCGCGGAGGAGGTGCTGGCGACCGACCCGGCGTTTGAGGCGGGCCTGGTCGCGCCATCTCGGGATGACCCCGCGGGCGGTGCCGAAGAACATGCTGATGAGGAAGATGCTGGCGGCGACGATGACGATGATCGCGCCGGCAGGCATGTCGCTGAAAATGCCGCTGAACGAAGCGCCGAGCCAGCCGCTGAGCGCGCCGATCAACGCCGCAAAGAGCAGCATGAAATCGAGTCGGTTCGTCCAGAACCGAGCGGCGGTGGCGGGTATGATGAGGAACGCGATGATGAGGATCAGCCCGACGGCCTGCAAGCCGATGACGGTCACGCAGGTGACGAGGGCAAGCATCGCAACGTCGAGGAGAACCACCGGCCAGCCTTGCGCGGAGGCGTAGCCGTCGTCGAAGCAGATGAGGGTGAATTCCTTCTTAAAAAGGAGCGCCATGAGGCTGACGACCAGGGCGACTACGCCGATTAGGACCGCGTCCTGGAACACCATCGAGGCGGTCTTTCCGTAGATGAACGACTCGAGACCGGCCGCGTTCGCGCCCGGGATTTTCTGGACCATTCCGAGCACGGCGACGCCAAGGCCAAAGAAGACGCTGAGCACGAAGCCCATCGCCACGTCATCGCGCAGGCGGGTGGTGGAGCGGATTGCAAGCATCGTCAGAAGTCCGGCCGCTCCGGTAATCGTCGCGCCGAGGAGCAGGCCGGGCAGACTTTTCCCGGACATCCCCAGCGCGCTCATGGTCGCGAAGGCGAGGCCGATGCCGGGCAGGGTGGCGTGGGAAAGCACGTCGCCCATGAGTGAGCGTTTCCGCAGGAGCAGAAACGCGCCGACAATCCCAGAGGATACGCCGAGCAGCATGACGCTGATGACGACGACGCGGGTGTTGTGGTCCCGGAGAAGAAGGACGTTGAAGATGTCTTCGAGCATTGCAGTCTGGCAGCTAGACTGAAGCCAGAGTGACGGAGGCGGTGTCGAGCAGGTCGAGTCTGCCGCCGTAGGTCTTCTGGAGATTCTCGCGGGTGAAGACATCCCTGGTCGGCCCGGCCACGACGACGCGCATGTTTAGCAGCACGACCCAGTCGAAATACTTCGAGACGGTGGAGAGGTCGTGATGGACGACGATACAGGTTCTCCCGTCCGAGCGGAGTTCCTTGAGCAGCTCGACGATAGCCTGCTCGGTGGCGGCATCGACGGCGGCAAAGGGTTCGTCCATAAAGTAGAGGCTAGCGTTCTGGACCAGCGCGCGGGCGAGGAAGACGCGCTGCTGCTGGCCGCCGGAGAGCTGGCTGATCTGGCGATGCGCGTATTCTGTGATTCCCACCTGCTCCATGGCCGCGAGAGCGCTCTCCCGCTGCTTCTTTCCGACCCGCCGGATCCAGCCCAGATGGCGGTAGGTGCCCATGGCGACAACGTCGAGTGCGCTCACGGGGAAATCCCAATCCACGCTCTCGCGCTGCGGGACGTAGCCGACCAACTTTCGATTCTCGGTGTAAGGCTTGCCGTAAATGTGGATTCGCCCGGAGGTCTTCGGGATCAAATTCAGACAGGCTTTCAGGAGTGTGCTCTTGCCCGCGCCGTTCGGGCCGACGACCGCCACAAGGCTGCCATCGGGAATGTTCAGGTCGATATCCCAGATGACCGGCTTGCGGTGATAGGCAACAGTCAGATCGTGAATGGCGAGAGGGCAGCCGGCAGGGTGCTCGGAGCTCCCGTTGGACGAGACGGGCGGCGCGTCAAGGATGGTCGAAGTCGGTTGCATGTTTTTTTATTCAGTCTGTCACCCAAACGGGGGAGGCACCCAGCGCATGATCAGCGCGTGATGCCTCTCCCGTTGGCAGGGTTCTGCTACTTGCTGAGTTTTCCATTGAGGCCCTTTTCAGGCGCTTCGCCGCCGAGGGCGCGGACGATGGTGGTGATGTTGTGATCAAGCATCCCAATGTAGGTGCCCTCGTAGGTCCCGGTTTTGCCCATTGCATCCGAGAAGAGCTCGCCGCCGATCTTCACATCGTGCCCTTTCGCCCTGGCCCCCTCGACCAGCGCCCGGACGTTCTTCTGGGAAACCGAGCTTTCCACGAAGACGGCGGGAATCTTATTATCGACGAGGAAGTTCACGAGATCGTTGATGTCCTTGAGACCGGCTTCGGACTCGGTGCTGACGCCTTGAATCCCGCGGACTTCCAGATCGTAGGCGCGCCCCATGTAATTGAAAGCGTCGTGAGCGGTGACGAGCACGCGGCGCTTCTTCGGAATGGTGGAGAACACCTTGATCCCGTAGTCGTCCAGCTTCTTCAGCTCAGCCATGTAGTCGGTCCCGCGCTTCTTGTAGGAGTCCGCGTTTGCGGGATCGGTTTTCACGAGCGCTTCGGTGATCACTTCGGTGGCCTTGCTCCAACCGCCCACGTGCATCCAGACGTGCGGGTCGTAGTGCTCCGCCTTGTCCATCATGACGTAGCTGGGGTCTTGGAGCAATCGCTCGGTCACTGCGACGACTGGTTTGCCGGCGGTCGCGACCCGCACGAGCACATCGCCCATTTTCCCCTCCAGATTCAGCCCGTTGTAGAACACGATGTCCGACGCTTGCAAGAGCTTCACATCGGAGGAGGTGGGTTTGTAGAGGTGAGGATCGACGCCCTCCCCGATGATGCCCGTGACTTGCGCCTTGTCTCCGGCGACGTTTTTCACGACATCGGCGATCATGGCGACCGTGGCTCCGGCCTTGTAGGGGTAATTGAGTTTTGCGACCTCGTTTTGCGCATCCGGTTTCTCGCAGGATGCGGTAAGCAGCGAGGCCGCGGCTGCAATCAAAGTGAACAGGAAGGACGATCTTTTCATGGGTTACAGGATGGATCTGATTTTCTTTGATCGGGTGTTGTTTGCTGTTTGTGGTTCCCCCTCTGGATTGCAAAGGCAGAGTGTCATCTATGCCCAAGGATGTAGCAGCCGCTACATTACGAGGCCAAGGTTTGATTCGAAATTCAAATTTGTCAAAGATAGAGTGGACCGGGCGGCCTCAGAAGCGGATGGACATCCCGGTGAAGGCGCCGAAGTCTTCCGCCGCTTCGTTCAGGCCCACGCGCGCCCCGACATCGAATTGCAGGTCATCCGTGACCGCGTAAGTGAAACCGCCGATTGCCGTGGCCCGGTAGTCGAACGCCGCAGAGCCGGTGACACCGGCGTATTCGACAAAGGCGCCCCATTTCTCCGTCAGGCTGAAGCCGAGCACCGCAGTGTGAACGAATTCCGCCTCGTAGCCGCGGCTCTCCTCGTCATAGACGAAGTCGGTCTCGAGCATCAGGCCGAGCCCGAGGCGCTCCGTCAGCTCGACGGAGAAAGGCAGAATCAGACCGCCTTCCACGTTGTCATTGCTCAGGTCCGAGCCGGTGGGGATTTTGATGAACGGAAAGAAAGCGAGCGCCGTACGGCCGCCGTCGTTGCCCCACAGATTGATCTTCAGGCGGACCTGAAGATCGCTGAAACCTTCGACCGTTTCGGTGCTATCGGTGGCGTGATCTTTGGTCCGCACCTCGGTGTAGGCATCGGAGACGAACTGAATGTCCACGTTGTTCAGGAGGCCGAGTTTCAGATTCATCGCGCCGTAGGTGAAGACCGCCTCTGTGACCCCGCCCTGTCTGGTCCGGCCAAAATCGAAGAAGCTGCTCTCGATCTGCACGTGGCCGGCATCGACCGTGATCGGGCTCTCGGTCGTGTCGGGCCGATCCGTGCTCATCTCCCGCATGAATTCACGCGGGGTGGGGTTGAAGAGATGGTATTGCCATTTATCCACTGGCGCCGAGGTCTTCTCCGAGGCGGTGCCTTCTCCGGGCGACCCGGCGTGGAGCGTGGCCAGCAACGCCGTGGCCGGCATCATCCGCAACATCCAACGCGTGGCGAGGCGGAGCCATTCGTGAGGGGTGGCATCCAGCCCTCGCCGGGAGCGAGAGGCGGCGGACTGGAGCGGAGGACGAAACCGCGGAGAGTTGCCGTCGGGCATGCGTCGGGGTGGCTGGGTCATGGCGGTGCCGTTTGGAGATATAGCTGCGACATGAAGCAGTGAATTCGCACTTAGGTCAAGGGATAAGATTGTAGCGTAGAATACATTTACTTTAGGTGTTGTCAAAACTCGATTTTTCGCTTTGCTCTATCCATTGTGACCCGCCCGTCTTCTGCTCCGAAAATATCGCGCAAGGCGCGCGTGAATCACGCGACCGAAGCCCGTCGCCGCACCCGCGAACAGCATGCGCAGGAGACCGCCCAGGATTACGCGGAATTGATTGCCGAACTCATCGCGGAAACCGGCGAAGCCCGCGCCATCGACCTCGCCCACCGGCTCGGTGTCACCCACGTCACCGTTGGTCGCACCATCAAGCGCCTCCAGCGGGACGGCTTCGTCACCGCGCAGCCTTACCGCTCCATTTTCCTCACCGAGACAGGCCGCAAACTGGCCGAGGAGTCCCGGCGCCGGCACGAGGTGGTTTTCGACTTTCTCAGATCCTTCGGAATTCCCGAAAGCATCGCCCACTCCGATGCGGAAGGCATCGAGCACCACGTGAGCAAGCAAACGCTCGCCGCCTTCCGGAAACATCTCGACGGCGGGGGCACGAGCAGGCCGTCTCGCTAAGTCTTTCGCCGGCGATAGAGATAAGAGCGCGGTCGGGACGTCCTCACCCGCCTTCTTGATCCGGGGGCGGCTTGTGAATAGGTGGGGTGGTGAATTGGGGGCAGGGCAACCCCGAAGCCTACGACTGAGAAGGGGCGGGAATCGTGGTCGGTCCTGTGAATCGCGGCAAACAGGCTGGACAAGGAGTTTGAGCTGCGGGTAGAAAAAGGGATGGCGCTTCAAGCCCGGGTGAAACTGCCGCAGCGGTCTATCGTTTACCTCTGGCCGTCGCGGATGAGGGCTAAATTGGCTCGAGGCGCGATTTGTCATCTGCGGCGCGCGCTGAACCTGCCCGATCATGTTTAAGAAATTCCGCGACTGCTGCGAGCGCTTCTTGCGGATACCGGGCGATCCGGAGCCGCCGCCGGGCGACGAGGCGCGGACCCAGCGTTTCCGGGCCGCGCCCAACTATTACAAATACCTCCTCGGGGTCTGGCTGGTGAAGACCGCGGGGTTGTTGATCGTCCTGATCACGATGGAACTCGCGCCGCTCGTCGCCTTCTTCGAGATGCGGCACGAGAAGCTGCTCGGCCCTCTCATTCTCGGCCTGCCGCAGTTGATCATTCTGGTGGTTTTGCTCGGCCGGCTCTTTTCGCTCGCGCTCGTTAGGCTGGATTTCGAGAAACGTTGGTATCTCGTGACCGATCGCAGCCTGCGCCTGCGCGAAGGCATTGTGCATGTGCGCGAAATGACGATTACCTTCGCCAACATCCAGAACATCTCGATCTCGCAGGGCCCGCTCCAGCGTCTCCTCGGGATCGCCGATCTGCGGGTCGACACCGCGGGTGGCTCGACTCCGTCGACCAAGAGTAAAAGCGGCAAAACTGAGGGCATGCACACGGCTTTTTTTCGCGGGGTCGACAACGCAAATGTGATTCGCGAACTGATCCAAAACCGGCTGCGCGAGTTGAAAGACTCCGGGCTCGGAGACATGGACGAAAGCAAGGCGATCCAGCCCCGGCCGGCGTCGGCCGTTTCGGTCTCGGAGGAATTTCGCGCTGCGCTGCGCGAAGTCGCGCACGAAGCGCGAGCCCTGCGCGCGGCCGCGGCCGGGACCGCCTAACAGAGCCGGAGTTTTTGGCTTGAGGCGCAGGGCGCTTCCTCTCTAAACCAGACGCGTGCTCTTTAACTCGCTGACGTTCATCGCGTTCTTTGCGATCGTCCTGGCCCTGCACAACTCACCCATTCCCTGGGGTGGGAAGAAACTGATCCTGCTCGTCGCGAGCTACATCTTTTACGGAGCATGGTCGCCGCCATTCGTGATCCTGCTCTGGATTTCGACCGTGCTTGATTGGTTTGTCGCTCGGCGTCTTGACCAAACCGAAGCGCCCGGCCGCCGGCGCCTGCTCCTCCTCATCTCGATGGTCGGCAATCTCGGGATGCTCGGCTATTTCAAGTACGGCGAATTCCTGATGGAGAACTTCGTGCAGGCGATGAGCCTGCTCGGGGTCATCTACCAACCGCCCAAGTGGGACATCGTGCTGCCCGTCGGCATCTCCTTCTACACCTTCCAGACGATGGCCTATTCGCTCGACGTCTACCTGCGCCGGGCCAAACCGGCCAAGTCGTTTCTGGATTTCGCTCTTTTCGTGACCTTCTTCCCCCAGCTGGTGGCCGGGCCGATTGTGCGTCCGCTCGATTTGATCCCGCAGTTCGCTACCCCGCGCACCGCCTCGGCCCGCCAGCTCGGCTGGGGCCTCATGCTCATGGTCCTGGGCCTCTTCCAAAAAATCGTGCTCGCCGATGGCCTGCTCGCGCCGGTCGCGGACAAGGTTTTTGCCGTGAAGGAAATGCTGCACCCGCTCGACGCCTGGTGTGGCACGCTCGCCTTCTCCGGGCAGATCTTTTTCGATTTTGCGGGTTACACGACGACGGCGATCGGGGCCGCGCTCGCCCTTGGCTTCTCGATTCCGGATAACTTTCGCGCGCCTTACGCCGCCATCGGCTTTTCCGACTTCTGGTCGCGCTGGCATATCTCGCTCTCCACCTGGCTGCGCGACTACCTTTACATCCCGTTAGGCGGGAACCGGCGCGGCCCGGCCCGGACCTATGTCAACCTCATGACCACCATGCTCCTCGGCGGGCTTTGGCACGGCGCCGCCTGGACCTTTGTCGTCTGGGGCGGGTTGCACGGACTTTATCTTTGTCTCGAGCGCATCCTCAAGCCGCGCCTCGGCCATCTCGCCTTCTGGCGCAGCATGGGCGGCAAGATCACACTCGCGCTCATCACTTATTTCCTGGTCAACCTCACCTGGGTCTTCTTTCGCGCGCAGGATTTTGCCACGGCTTGGCGCATGCTCTCGAGCATGCTGTTGCTCAATCGGGCCGGTGGCCCGGTCCTGACGACTTATTTTCTGGTCACGGCCATTGGCACCATCGCCGCGATGCTGGTCGTGCACTGGCGGATGCGCCATCAGACGTTGCACGAGGAAGTGCAACGCTGGCCGGCCCCGTTCATTGGCCTGGCCTGGGGGGCGATGCTTTGGCTGATCGTAACGACGCAGGGAGGAGGAAATGCTTTCATCTACTTCCAGTTTTAAGCCGTCAGAGAATCCGCCGACCTATCAACGGGAGGTGCCGGCCGGCCGCCTCGGCCTGACTTGGGTCGCGGCTATCGCCTGTTTTCTCCTCGGTCTTCTTGCCTGGGAAATGAACTGGCGGGCCTATGGTTCCGTGCCCAGTTACCGAAATAGTGACGGCCTCTGGGCGATGCAACGGCGGCGCATCGACGCCGGCGAGGGCGACAAGACCGTCATCATCGGTTCCTCACGTCTCCTTTTCGATATTCAGTTGCCGGTCTGGGAGCGTTCGTTCGGCGAGCGGCCGATTCAACTGGCGCTCGAAGGGACCGGACCCGTGCCTTTTCTCGAGGATCTGGCGAACGACCCGCACTTCACCGGGAGATTGCT
>JALYQE010000300.1 GCA_030855965.1 Verrucomicrobiota bacterium
TTAGGCTGACGTTGCCGCGCTGCCGCGGCAAACAGTCTTCAATTCTGCGGTATTGCTCTTGGGTGATTTCCATCATCACCCTTTATCGGCATTTTGAGCAAACGTCAATTAGTGTTAACACGCCCTAGCGGGTAAAAGCATCGCGCAACTTCCGGGGAGCGCACGCGCCTCGCGTGCCGGTTTCGGCGCCTCGTCGAAACCCTCCCTGGCAACCCTGCGCCACAACCCCGAGTTTTAGATTTCACACCGCCACCAAGTTCGTTCCGGCGAGGCGCCGGAACGGGCACGCGAGGGGGCACGGTGCCAGGGCGCGTGCGCTCCCCGGAATGACCAAACTGCTCGACACGAACCCGACTTGTCTTTTAGATGAAGCATGTCCATCCCACTCGAAGACAATTTCACTGATATCATCGGCAAGGCCCAGCGCGGCCTTGGCCTTTCCGACAGCCAGCTCGCCGAGAAATCGGGCGCGAGCCTGGAAGCGATCCGCGAATTGCGCGACGGCAAATTCGACCGCGCCACGAGCGATCAGGTCGCGCCCGTCCTCGACCTGAACAGCGAAGCCCTCGCCACGCTGGCCCGGGAAGAATGGCAGCCTAACGAGATCGAGCTCGAGGGTTTGCGCCAGTTCAACACCCCTTATCACGACATGCAGGTCAACGCCTACCTCGTCTGGGACCCGGTGAGCAAAGAAGCCGTCGCCTTCGACAGCGGGGCCAGTTGCGCGGGGATGCTCGAGGCGGCAAAACAAGAAAGCCTCACGATCAAGTTGATCCTGCTCACCCACGCGCACCCCGACCACATCGCTGATCTCGACCGGCTCGCGCAGGAAACCGGCGCGCCGATCCATCTTTCCGACCGTGAAGAAGCAACCGGGGCCAAGCCAATCGCGGAGGGTGAGACCTTCCAGGTCGGGGGCCTGACGATCGAGTCTTTCCTGACCTGGGGACACTCGCCTGGCGGAACGACTTTTTTCGTGCGCGGTCTCGACCAGCCTGTCGCGATCGTGGGCGACTCGCTTTTCGCCGGCTCGATGGGCGGCGGCAATGTCTCCTACGAGGACGCGGTCCGGAACAACCTGGAAAAGATTCTCACTTTGCCTAGCGACACCATTCTTTGTCCCGGGCACGGTCCGCTCACCACCGTGGTCGAGGAGAAGGAACACAACGCCTTTTTTGCCGGGCGGATCTGATTTTATGAACATCGCATTTGTCGGAGTCGGCCGGATGGGCGCGAACATGGCGCGCCGCCTCAAGGACGAGGGATATCACGTCACGGCGGTTTACGATTCACACCGCCCATCGGCCACGACCCTTGCTCAGGAGCTGGGCAGCTTTGCCAGCCAGTCGTTAGGCGAAGTGACGGCCGCGGCCGAGGTCATCATCACGGTCGTCTCCGATGATGCCGCGATGCGCGAGATCTTCGCCGCGCCGGGCGACAACCTGCTCGTCAATGCCAGGGGGAAACTCTTCGTCAACTGCGCCACCGTCTCACCGGAGATGCATCTCGAAGTGGAAGGGCTGGCCCAGACAGCGGGCGCGGCCACGCTCGAGGCGTGCATGGCCTCGAGCATCACCCAGGCGCGCGAAGGTTCGCTTTACCTGATGTGCGGCGGGGAAAAATCGGCCTTTGAATGCGCGGAGCCGATTCTGAAAGCGCTCGGCAAAACAATCCGCTACATCGGCAAATCGGGCGAAGCGGCGAAGGTAAAGGCGCTCGTCAACATGGTGATGAACATCAACACCGCCGGGCTCGCGGAAGGGCTCGGGTTGGGCGACGCGCTCGGGCTCGAGCTCCAGATGCTGCGCGAAGTGTTCAGCGAGACCGGCGCCGCTTCGCGTGTCCTGCAGACCGATGGCGAAGACATGCAGAACCGCGATCACGCCTGTTTCTTCTCCGCCGCCCACGCCGCCAAGGACAGCGGGATCGCCCTGCATCTCGCCGAGCTGGCCGGGCTCAAGCTCCCCCTCGCCCGCGCGACCAAGGCGCAATACGACCGCATGATCTTTGAAGGCCTGGGCGAGCTCGACAAATCCGGCGTCGCGGAACTGACTTTCAAGGGCCGCTGCCCCTAACGAGTGATCCGTTCCGCGCCGGCGTAGACGTTCATCGTCTGGCCGCGGAGGAAGCCGATGAGGGTCTGCCTATTGGCCAGGGCAAACTCGATCGCGAGACTGGTCGGGGCCGAAATCGCGGCGATGATTGCGATCCCGGCGGCGAGCGCTTTTTGCGTCATCTCGAAAGAGACGCGTCCGCTCAGAAGCAGGATGGAATTGCCTAACGGGATTTGCTGCGCAAGCAGCTGATGTCCGATCAATTTATCGAGCGCGTTGTGCCGCCCGACATCCTCCCGCAGCAGCAACAACTCGCCGGCCGGATCGAAGAGGGCGCAGGCATGCAGGCCGCCGGTGCGCTGAAAGGTCTGCTGCGCGGCGGCCAGTTTCGCCGGCAGTTGGAGGAGCACCTGCGCCGTGACCCGGGGTGCCGCCGTGATCGGCGGGAACGGCTGCATCGCCGCTTCGATCGTCGCCTTGCCGCAGATCCCGCAACTCGAGGAGCTGAAAACATGGCGGCTCAGTTTCGCGAGATCGAATTTGCCCGGATCCGCCAAAGTAATGTCGATGCCGTTGCCGGCCGTCTCGCCTGTCGTTAGGCAAGAGGTGATCTCGAAAATATCCGCGCTGTCACGCACGATGCCCTCGGTCAGGACAAAGCCGGCGGCCAGCTCCCGATCGTGCCCTGGGGTGCGCATCACGACCGCGATGCTCTGGCCTTCGATGCGAATTTCGAGCGGTTCTTCCACCGCGGCTTCATCCCGCTCGGCTGCGTGCAGTTTACCGTCATGAAAACGAACGACCCCGATCCCTTTTGCGGTGTCCCGGTTTTTCACAGATCGGCGGGTGTGTTGAGGTTGGAGAAAAGCGGAGACTCGGCCGCGCCAATCTCTCGCTCGACGAGCAGACCTTCGTCTATCGCCTTGCGCACAAAATTTCGCATGGAAAAATCGCCTTTCCCCAGCGCCTGGAGAGCAGGCGCAAGGCAAGTGACCGGGTAAACGGCCGCGAGTGGTTCGAAGCCTTCCGGACCGCGCGGAACGCCGGCTGGGCCGAGCGATCGGAGAAAATCGGCGGTCATCCGCGGGAGGTCGACCGCCAGGACAACGAGGCGCGGCGCGGTGCACTGCCGCAGCGCCGCGGTCACCCCCGCGAGCGGGCCGGCGCCGGCAATTTCGTCCGCGACGATTTCGTATTCGCGCCATTCGTCGTTAGGCGGGCCGGAGATCATCAACTGCTCGGGCGACAATTTCTGCAGCGTCGCGAGTTGCCGCCGCCAGAGCGGTTCGCCGGCAATTTCGAGAAAGGCCTTATCACGGCCCATGCGCGACGATTTTCCGCCCGCGAGAAGGACGGCACTGCAGCGCATCGTTAGGGCAAAGCCGCCGGTTGCAGAATTTTCAACTGCGCGTCGCCCACGCTGATTATCCCATCGGTCAGGATGCGGGCGCGCAGGCCACCGCGGCCGGCCAGGAATTTTTCCGCGCCGGGCGCGAAGGCGGTTTCCATCCAGTAGCAGGGGGCGCAGTGCGCGGTCCCGCGAAACTGCACGCCCTGCAGCTCGAAGTCCGCCCCGATCAGCTCCGGCAAATCGATCCCGGAGACGATGACGTTGCGGCGCAGGACGTCGGGCGATTTGTTCGTGATGCCGAAGTGGCGCGACATCTCCGCGAAGACTTCGGCGGAGAAAAACGTGATCTGCCCTTTGTAATTCTTCCGGTAGTCGAAAAAGCGATCGTCGCGGATGCCGCGGCCGGCGACGCATTCGATTTCATGCGTCGGGACGAGCGGAAAATCGTCTGGCGGCAGGTCGTGGTGTCCGAAGAAGTTGTGGCCGGGCGAGGTGAAAATCTGCTGAATGATCATGCGGCGGCAGGGACCTGGAAACGTCCGCCGCCGCGAGCCGAACGTCAAAAGCGGAAGAGGCACTTTGCTTTGAACGTTGGACGTTGGGCGTCGCTCGTCGGACCTTTCTGCCAATGGGAACTGTCCGGCGTGTCTTTGCCTACCTGAAACGATATCCGCTGCTCGCGTTTGGCACTTTGACCTGTGCCATCCTGGGGACGCTGATGGTGATCGTGTTTCCGGCGGTGACGAAACGGGTAATCGACGAAGTGCTCGTTGGACGCCAGCCGGAGCGTCTCACGCCGCTGGTGTTGATCGCGGCCCTCGCTTTTGTCCTGCAGCACGGGTTGAATTCGCTCCGCATCGTGTTGAACAACACTTTCGAGCAGAAGGTGATCTTCGATCTGCGAAGCGATCTTTATTCGCACATCCAGCTCCTGCCGCTGCGCTGGTTTGATAATCGCGCGACGGGCGATTTGATGACCCGCATCCTGGAAGACGTGAACTCGGTCGAGCGCATGCTGATCGACGGCGTGGAGCAGGGGGTGGTGGCGTTGCTGCAGGCCGTGATCGTGCTCGGGATGATGTTTTACGTCAGCACCACGCTCACTCTGGTGGGGCTGGCGCCCGCCCCTTTCCTCGCGGGCGGCGCGCTTTGGTACACGTTGACGGCGCATCGCCGCTACCGGCTGCAGCGACGGGCCTCCTCCGCGATGAACTCGCTCCTGCACGACAACCTCGCGGGCATTCGGCAGATCAAGAGTTTCGTGCGCGAGCGCGAGGAACATGCGCGTTTCAACTCGGTCAGCGACCGGCTGCGCCACGCCACCCTCGTGGTCATGCGGGTCTGGGCGATTTATCACCCCTCGATGTATCTGATCGGGTCGTTAGGCATCGTCCTCGTAGTCTGGGTGGGCGCGCGCGCGGTGCTGAGCGGGACGATGGCGGTGGGCGACCTGATCGCGTTCCTGATGCTGACGGGATTTTTGTACGAACCAATCAACAAGCTCCATCAGCTGAACCAACTCGTGCAGGCGGGCCGGGCCGCGGGGGAGCGCGTCTTCGAGATCATGGATCAGCCGATCGAGCCGGGATGGGATGTGCCGGCGACGAGCGCGCGGATCCGGGGCGAAGTGCGCTATGAGAAGGTGAGTTTCAACTACAGCGACGAACACGCGCCGGCCCTGAGTGAGATTTCGTTTCATGCCCAACCGGGCGAAACCATCGCGCTCGTGGGCGCGACCGGCGCCGGGAAATCGACCCTGGTGAACCTGCTCGCCCGTTTTTATGAATTCACCTCCGGAGCGATCACGATCGATGACCGGCCGATTCGCGACTTCGGAGTGCGCGCGCTGCGGGAGATGATCGGGATGGTGACGCAGGAAAGTTTTCTTTTTAACGGAACGATCCGGGAGAACCTGCTCCTCGGAAGACCGGCGGCGACGGATCAGGAGCTGCTGGAAGCGACGGAAGCCGCCAACGCGCGCGCCTTCATCGATCGTTTGCCGCAGGGACTCGGGAGCGTGGTGGGCGAGCGCGGGGTGAAATTGAGCGTGGGCGAAAAGCAGCGCCTCTCGATCGCGCGCGCTCTGCTCAAGGATCCGCCGATTCTCATCCTCGACGAGGCGACCGCGAGCGTGGACAACGCGACCGAGCGGTTGATTCAACAGGCGCTGGCCAATTTGATGTTCCACCGCACCTGCATCGTGATCGCGCACCGGCT
>JALYQE010000320.1 GCA_030855965.1 Verrucomicrobiota bacterium
ATCGGCTGGGTCCTCGCGATCAAGGCGCTGCTCTTGACCTTCGGAATCCAGGCTGTCGCGGCCATGACCCAGAAGCATCGCGGCTGGCTCGAGCTGTGGAACAACTGGGACGCGATGCATTATCTCCGCCTCGCCGAGCACGGCTACGTCGCGGCCGGCGACGGCCGGGTATCGCTCGTCTTCTTTCCGCTCTATCCTTGGCTCGTTAGGCTGACGGCCTTCGTGGCCCGGGACTACATGCTGGCCGCGTTCATCGTCTCGGGTTTTGCCTCCGTGGCGGCGGCGCTGCTGCTCCGGCGACTCGCCCGCTGCGACGATACCGAGGCAGTCTCCCGCAACGCGGTCTGGTTTTTCCTCATCTTCCCGACGAGTTACTTTCTCCACGTCGGTTACACCGAAAGTCTTTTCCTCGCCCTCACGCTCGGTTGCTTTCTGGCCGCGCGGAAGTCGCACTGGGCGCTGGCCGGCGTCCTCGGTGCGGGCGCCTGCCTGACCCGGGTGAACGGCCTCGTCCTGCTTCCGGCGCTGGCCACAGAAGTCGCTCTGCAATATTGGCAGACCCGCCGGATTAATTTCCGCTGGCTCTGGCTCGGTCTCGTTCCGTTCGGTTTCCTTGGCTATCTCTGGCTCAACCACGAGGTCACGGGTGACTTCTTCGCTTTTACCAAGATCATGCATGAGCATTGGTACAAGAAATTCGCCACCCCTTGGTTTGGAATCTACGACGTCTTTCTGCGGGCGAAGGGGATGAACGTGAACGAAGGCTTAAACGAGTTCATCGGGATCGTCCTGGTCACGATCTGCATGATCTGGTCGTGGGTCTCTTTGCGGGCGTCCTACGCGGTCTGGATCACGTTCAATTGGCTTCTCATCTGTAGCACCGCCTATGTCCTGAGCGTGCCGCGCTACGCCCTCGCGCTCTTCCCGATCTTCATTCTTTTCTCGCGGGCTTGCACGGGCCGGCGTTTCTGGTTTGCCATGCTCACGGTCTGGTCGTTGCTCTATCTCGCGCTCTATACCGGCCGCTTCGCCCAAGGGACGTGGGCTTTCTGATTTGAATCGGCTCGGTCTTCGGCGACTTCATTTTCCTCAAGACCCTGCTCACCCGCGGCGTCATCCTCCCGCGATGGCAGCCTAAAGGGCCGCCCGCCTGGCTCTCGAGTCGATGGCGTGCAGCTCCATTACCTCACCGCGGGCCAGGGTCCGACGGTGATCCTGTGGCACGGTTACGCGACTCATTCGCTTGCTGAACATCGAGAAGGCGCGCGTGGTCGGTCAAGACATCGGACTGATGGTCGCTTACACCTACGCCACGCAGTTACCGGCCGAGACGGAGAAGTCGAAACGACATTCGCGCCCGCGCTTTAGGCATCGCGTTCTGCCTGCAAACGCGAAACCCGGCGCGGGATGCCGCGGGCTCTCGCCCGTTTCGCATCCCGACGCCGGGTTAAATTATTGCGGGTCGCGCTGGTTAACGCCCGTCGGGACGATCGTCCTCGCGCTTTTTCTTTTTGCCCTGCTGCTGTTGACCTTGCGCCGGAGCCTCGCCGGCGGCATTGGGCGCGGGCCGACGTTTCGTGACTGCCTGCTGGCGCTGAGACCCCCGCTGCGCTGCAGTTTGCGAACGTTTCGGCGCCTTGCGTTCGACATTCTGCCGCGTCTGCTCTGCCGGTCGCGCGACTCTTTCAGTGCGATCGGCGTTAACGGCCGGGCGTTTGCGCTCCACATTTGAAGCTTCGTTGCGTTCTACCTTTTGGGCTCCGCTACGCTTCACCGCGCGGTTCGGCTGTTCGCTGGCCGCCTGGTTGGCGCTGTTTGCCCGCTCCTCGGCGCGGCTGGTTTTCTCCGGGCGTGCGGATCTGTCGGCGCGAGCTTCATTGCGGTCGCCGGTCTGGTTGGCTTCTGCGCCTTGTCTGTCTGCCTGGGTCCGGCGTCCACCGCGGGCGGCTTTTTCGGTGCTCGCACCGGCTGGGTTGACCTTGCCGCGCACGGCCTCGACCGCGTCGGCTTTGGGTTTACCTTTGTTGTTCTTGGCTTGCAGGGCCGGATTTTTTTGCGCGGCCTCAACCAGTGTGCGCTGCTCCCTTGTCGGAGCGATTCGCTTGGATTTTGGGACTTCCTGTTGCTGTGCAGTCCGTTGGGCCTTGACTCCGCCCGGACCGTTGAAGCTGGCGCGGCTCTTGGTCGCTTTGCTGGAAAACGAGTTGTCGACGTAGGTGTTGGTAATGACGTTCCGGTTTACCCGGTTGACCGCGGTGTTGTAGCGGAAAGTGCTGCCGACCCATTGGCCGCCATAGTAGCCGCTGCCGACGTAGCCGAAGCCGTAGTTGATACCGCCGTAGTAGCCCACGGTCGGGCCCCAGTAACCGTTGTAAAAGACGTAATTACTGCCGCGATAACCCCAGTAGCCGGGAGTCCAGAGAAACCCAACGCGCGGTGGCAAAACCCAAACGCCGGGCACCCAGTAGTATCCGAAATTGGAATAGTCCCAATAACCCGGAGTCCAGATGTAGCCGGGACCAGGTGCATAAGGCTGCGTGTAAACCGGGATCAGTGGCGGAGCGATCGAGACCGACACGCCAATTGCGGCCGAGGAAGAAGCCATCGGCAGCCCTGCAAAAAGCAGCGCCGCGAGGACGAGAATAGGTAGTTTTATTTTCATGTTTGTTTTGGTGATTTGGTGTTCAAACGCAGACGCGGCAGCGCTGCAAAGTATTCAAACAAAACCCTTCACGGGCGGTGCCAGCAGGTATTGCGTTCTCCCTGTAATCGAAGGAGCCGGGAAAAAACGTGTATTTTACCCGCTCCCGCCGGGCCCGCAGAGGCCACCGCGGCCGGAGCCCCGGGTGAATCTTTCTGCTGGCATCCGCGGCGTTTCAGGGAAGGGTTGTGGCATGCTCAAACGCGCTCTCATCGTCGCGGCAAGTGTCGGGTTCAGCCTGCCCCTCGCGGCAGAGCAGCCGGCGGCGGACGCCTTCGTTCTCAATCGGACCAGCCCGAGCGAGATGGTCAAAGGCCGGCCGGCGTTAGGGCGGGCGGGCTCGTTCCGCACCCTGACCAATGTCTGGTCTGGCAATGGACCGCTGACCCTGGTGGATGGGCGGCTTTTTTCTTTCCCAGGAGCGTTCGGCTGGGTCGAGGCGACGCCGGATGCTTTACTGCCGGCTCTGGCGGTTCAGGCAAGGCCGCGGCTGGCTCCGGCGACTACGCTGGAATCGACCACCGGCAACGAAAAGCTGGAGCTGTTGCGGAAGCCTGACTATGTCGGCGGCGAAGTCGGGTTCTTTTATGGAAGATCGTTTGGCGGCAAGTACAGCCGCGAAGTGGAACAGGGATACATCCTCGGTGAAATCGTCGAGGGCAACACCCGCATCCAGGTGGGCGCATCCTACGGACAGTCGACCGGCAGCACGCCCCGGATCATCGGTCGTTAGGCTGTCAGCGCACTGCCGGGCGTTGATCCGGCGCGGGTCTAGTTTTTCGGCTCGTCTTTTTTCCGCACCATCGTCGCCTGCCATGCCACCGCCTGCCATTGCCCGTTGCGTTTCAGAAAGGTGCCGGTGTTGAGATATTTGTTGATCGTTTTTTTCCCGTCTTTTTCCGTCGAGCCGACGAGGCGGAAAGCGACGATCGCAGTCTGGCCGTATTGCTGGATGCGGATGTTCTCCGCGGTGAAGACCGTCGTCTCATCGCCTTCTTTCGGTGGCGCCTCGGAGCGCACTTCCTTCATAATCGCGGCCTTGTCTTTGCGCTCGCCTTTCGAGGTCGTGTAAATCAGATCGTCCGCCCAGAAACGCTCGTGGATTGTGGCGTCGTTGCGGCCCGCGCCGGCGAGAAATTCGTTCAGGAGTTTGGTCAACACCGGCGCCTCCGGCTCGGTCTCGGCCCGGACTGCGCTGGCTAAGGTGAGGAGTAAAAGAACGGCGAGAATTCGTGTCATCATTTCGGCGATCCTAAGGCCGCTCGCGACTTCCCGCTACTTCGCCGCCTCGTCGGGATGCATGGCGTTGGCCAGGTCTTGCGCCGGATCGATCTGCCAGCGCGTCGCGACAGCCTGCAGCTCGGTGTTGAGCGGCCAGCGGTCGGGCAGGGGATCGCCCGAATGCTCTGGGTTCGCGCCTTTCAGGGTCATGCAATTCGCGTTTTCGCCGATCTCGGCGATCTGCCCGCATTCGTCGGCGGTGAGGGTAACCTCGGGTAGATCGGCCACCTCCTCGACCTTGGCCTCGATCCGTTTCGCCTCCGCGCCCGGTTCCTGGATGAAAGTCGGGACCACAGATTGCACCGGCGCTTGCTGCAGGTTCCAAATGCACGCCAGTTGCAGCATCGTTAGGCCGTGGCCCTCGGCGATCGCGCGCATCCGCTCGATCTTCTCCGCGCCCGCCTCGACCCAGCCAGCCGGGCGAAAAGTGCGATGATCGCGCGGCGCGAATTCGTGCCCCGGTTTGACGTCGTCGTGGAAGAGCCCGCCGTAATCGACCACCCGGGTGAGAATTTTGGTCCCGGTCTTTTGCGCCGCCGGCAAGGCGAGACGACCCGGCCATGGCTCCAGTGGATTGAGGATGATCATCGCCCAATCGATCAAACCTTTGAAGCGTTCCAGGCTGAGAATCAGATCGAGCGTGAAACCATTTGCGGGGCCGGGGGCGATCCCGAGCTGGGTCGTTAGGCCTGCATCCTTCAGTTTCTCCATTCCTTTCCAGACCCGGTCGCTGGTGTAGCCGGTGGCGTCGGGATTATGGAGGAGGAGGAGATCGAAGCGATCCGCGCGGCAGCGCGCGAGCGATTTCTCCGTCGCCGAGCGCAGGTAGCTCGCGTAGTCGGCCGGCTTGCGCAGCGCTTCACTGGTGAAACGGGGAAAGCCTTTCGAGCCTTCGCGCTGCCCGAGGTAGAAATCGTGTCCGACCGCGCCGACCAGGCAATAGCTGTCGCGCGGGATTCCCTCCAGAGCCTGGCCAAGCAGCGTGTCGGCTTCACCCGCGCCGTAAACATCGGCGGTCAGGAAAGTGCGAATTCCCTTTTCGTAAGCGAAGCGAATCAGCGCAAGGAAACGCTCGTCCTCGATCGCTTCGCCGAAGTGCATGAAACGCCCGCCGCCCCACATCCCAAACGCGGTCTTTGTTAGTTGCATCGCATCAAGATTTAAAACAGAGCCTGCCATACTTCAACCGCCCC
>JALYQE010000364.1 GCA_030855965.1 Verrucomicrobiota bacterium
TTCCGCGGCACGACCGAACAGACGACAACCATTTCCGGCGCGCGGCCCCGGATGAATTTCGCGAGCGCCGCGGCGCTCAGGCGCGCGGTCTCGATCCGCTGCGTTGCGCCCAGCTTCTCGCGCGAAGAGTAGGCCAGCTTCGTGTAGGAATTGCTGATATCGATCAGCAAATAATCCGACTTCTTGTTAGGCGCGGGCCGCGGCATGGCGAGCGCAACAAACACCTGCGCGCTGCGCGACACAACTCCCCGGAGCTTGCTCCGCCGAATCGCCACGTTTAGCCTCGGCCGGTGAGGAAACTGGTCCATCGCCCGCGCCGCCTCCGGCGCACCGCCGCCCTGCGCAATCTCGTGCGCGAGACCAATCTCAGCCCGCACGATTTCATCCTCCCGCTTTTCGTGAACGAAAAAATCACGGCTCGCCGCCCCATCGCCAGCATGCCGGGCGTGGCCCAGCTCCCGCCTAACGACGTCGCGGCCGAGGCCGCCCGCGCCGCCGCCGCCGGCTTGCAGGCCGTCCTCCTCTTCGGCATCCCTAACGAAAAGGACGAGCAAGCTTCCGGCGCCTATGCCGAGAAGGGCGTCGTGCAGCAGGCCGTGCGCGCGATCAAAAAGGAATGCCCCGAGCTCCTCGTCTTCACCGACGTCTGCCTCTGCGAATACATGAGTCACGGCCATTGCGGCGTGACCCGGATCGATGGCGACCATTTCCATGTCCTGAACGACGAGAGCGTCGAGTTGCTCGTAAAAACTTCGCTCTCCCACGCCGCCGCCGGGGCCGATCTCGTCGCCCCGAGCGACATGATGGATGGCCGGATCGGCGCCATTCGCGAAGCGCTCGACGCCGCCGGCTACGACCAGACCGGAATCATGAGTTACGCGGCCAAGTTCGCTTCTTCCTTTTACGGCCCCTTCCGCGAAGCGGCCGAGAGCCCGCCGCAATTTGGCGACCGGCGCGGCTACCAGATGGACCCGGCCAACGCCCAAGAAGCGCTGCGCGAGGCCGCGCTCGACGTGGCGGAAGGCGCCGACATCATCATGGTGAAACCGGCCCTGCCCTATCTCGACATTCTCTGGCGGGTGCGGGAGCGTTTTGGCCTAACGACCGCGGTCTATCACGTCAGCGGCGAATATTCCATGGTCAAGGCCGCGGCCGAGAAGGGCTGGCTCGAGGAACGCCCGGCCGTGCTCGAAATCATGACCGGCCTGAAGCGCGCCGGGGCCGATCTCATCGTCACCTACTGGGCCCGGGAGCTGGCGGAATGGACGCGCCGTTAGGCGAGACCGCCCTGGAGGGACGACCGCCGTGTCGTCCGGGCCCGCAGCAGGACGGCACAGAGGCCGTCCCTCCAAGCCGCCGCGGCGAAACAGTTGCCCATCTCGAGCTTAAACGCCTCGCGCTCCTCTGGGCGCAGGAGAACGACTACCCGATCGCGGCGCTCGAAGTTTCGCTCCCGAAATGCCGTTACCGGGCCGACGTCGCCGCCTACCGTCCGCGAAAAGACGGCACCCTCGGCCACACTATCGTCTTCGAGTGCAAACAATCCGCGCCCGACCTGCGGCGGGACGATTGCCGTACCTCCGAGACCCAGGCGCGGCTCGAATCGGTCTACCGCCGCCGCCAGATCCTGGAAAAGCATCTCCGCATCCACTACCCCACGCTGCGCACCGGCGAGACCCTCTTCCCGGAGTGGGACGCGCACGATTTCGCGGCCATCGGGCACCGCGGCTACCAGCGGGTCACGCGCGAGCTGACCGCCCTGCAAAGCCAGCTGCGGGACGGCCGGAAATTTGAAAAGCTCGCGCGCTACGCCTGCGCCAATCTCTTCTACCTCGTCCTGCCTAACGATCTCCTGCGCGAACCCGAGGCCCCGTTAGGCTGGGGGCTCCTGGTTGAAAAAGAAGGCGCCCTCACCGTCCGCCGCCCACCCGTCTGGCACGAGAGCTCCGAGAGCGCGCGCCTCCGCCTCCTGCAACGCATCGCCGCCGCCGGCACCCGCCAGCTCAATCGCAAGCTCGAGCTGGCGCCCGCCATCTGGGAGCGTTCCCCTGCCGCCGGGGAGCGAGCCGCGCGCGTTGCCGCCGCTGGACGAAATTCCAAATCGTCCTAAATTCCGGTGAGCGGGCGGCCGCGCGAGTGGCCCGTTTTCCGCTCCCTGGGAAACATGAAACCTCAACCGGACGCCGCCGACGCAGTCCCCGGCCTGTCGCGCCACGACCAGCGCGCGCGCCGCGTCTCGTCATTCCCGCGGCTCGAATGCGACCTGCAACCGCGCCGATTCGGCAATTCCTTCGACGGCAGCGATTCGCCGCGACGCCGCCCCGGCCTGAGCCATCTCACCCGGGAAGTCCTGTGGGCCGATGCCAGCCGCAGCTTTCGGTTGGAAACTGCCGTCCTCGGCTTCGTCGCGCTCGTCTGCGCCTGGCCGATCGCGGTCATGATCCACGAAGTCTACCGGCTCCTGAAATAATTGTAGGCCTCGCCGCCCGCACCGCCGACCTTGCCGCCGCCAAGTACGGATTCAAAACCGGCCCCGGCGACAAACTCCTCGCCCCCCTCCTGGCCGCCATCACCGCCTACGCCCCGCTGGCACACGGCCCGCAGGGCGCAATCAACGCGCGGGCCAACGCCACCGCCAGCATCGCGAGCGAGCTGCGCCGGTTAATGGGCCACCTCAAAGAGCTCGACAACCTCGTGCCGCAATTTGAAGAAGAGAACCAGAGTTCGTCGCCGGCTACCACCAGGCGCGCCAGATCATCGACCGCGGCGGCGACCGCCGCCCCAACCACCCCCGGGCGGGCCCGGTTAGTCCCTAAAGAGAGTTAGTGAGTCACCCACCACGAGCGCAACTGCCGCAGCACAGTGGTTTTACTGCCCACGGGCATCTTTTTGGCCCAGGCGCCATTCACGCGCAGGCGAAAAGAGCGTCCGGGAGCGAAAGGCAAATCGAGCAATTCGATCCGGAGCTGCTTTTTTGTCTGGAGATTACTAACGACCAATCGATAATGCGGTTTGGGGCGCGGCATGCTCCCTCCTATCGCCCCAAACCGCTCATGACCAGCCAAAAACGAAACACCGTCGTGCACGATCGAATATACATAGACGTACCCGACCTTGGGTATAATACTAGTTATGCTTCAAGAACGCGACCCAGTGCGTCCCCATCTTCTTCCCGGACTTGTGCCCGAAAAGCGGTTTCTCTGGCGTCAGTGCCAGTATTTCACTCACCGGATTTTCCGAATCCGCCCACTTGAATATCAGCGTGCCGTTTGGCTTGAGGACGCGAAAGCACTCAGCGAATCCGAGGCGCAGCATTTCGCGCCAGTTGCCATTCAGACACCCGTATTTC
>JALYQE010000016.1 GCA_030855965.1 Verrucomicrobiota bacterium
AGTCATGGATAGGGTTGGATTCGTCATAAAAGGTTCTCTGCGTCAGCGGCATGGCCCGCTGTTAAACTGAGGGACGGGGCGAAGCCCGTGGAGATGCCCTTTCCCCTCTATATAAAGCGAGCGCTGTGCCATAACCCAGGCAAAGTTCCGGGTCTTTCAGCGCTTCTTTTTGTCTCCGGGGACGGGGCAAAACGGCGCGATCCGCGAGCGAAAATCACGCTCGCTCCGATTTTCGCTTAGGAATAGAGATACTCGTCGTGATACTCGCGCTGAGGCGCGAATTGCACGCTCTCGTCGCCGCCGGTCTCGGGGTACTCGAAGATTTTGCCTTCGTAATTGCGGATGACGATTTTTTCGTTGTCGTGGTAGAGCACGTAACCGGGATTGATCGGCACCTTGCCGCCACCGCCGGGAGCGTCGATGACAAATTGCGGCACGCCGTAACCGGTGGTGTGTCCGCGCAAGCCCTCGATGATCTCGATGCCCTTCGCGACCGAGGCGCGGAGGTGGGTCGAGCCGTTGATCAGGTCGCACTGATATAGATAGTAGGGGCGCACCCGGCACATGAGGAGTTTGTGCACGAGGTTTTTCATCGTCTCGAGGTCGTCGTTCACGCCTTTGAGGAGGACGCTCTGGTTCCCTAACGGGACTCCATGGTTGGCCAGCATCTCGAGCCCAGCGCGCACTTCGGTGGTCAACTCGCGCGGGTGATTGGCGTGGATGCTCATCCAGAGCGGATGATATTTCTGCAGCATCCGGCAAAGCTCGGGCGTGATCCGCTGCGGGAGGAAAATCGGCACGCGGGTGCCGATGCGAAGAAATTCAATGTGCGGGATCGCGCGCAGGCGGCTGAGGATTTTTTCCAACTTCGCGTCGCTGAAAAGGAGCGCGTCGCCGCCGGAAAGCAGCACATCGCGCACTTCGGTATGTTCCTCGAGATATTTGAAAGCGGCTTCGAACTCCGTGTGCAGTTCCTGTTCGCCGACGCCGCTCACGACCCGGGCGCGGGTGCAATAGCGGCAGTAGCTCGCGCAACGATCCGTCACCAGAAAAAGGACGCGATCGGGATAACGATGGACCAGGCCGGGCACCGGCATGTGGGAGTCTTCCCCGCACGGGTCCGCCATATCGTAGGGCGAAGTCCAGGTTTCCTCGATCCGCGGGATGACCTGGCGCCGGATCGGACAGTCGGGATTGTCACGTTCGATCAGGTTGAAAAAATGCGGCGTGACCGCGAGGGCAAGCTTGTCGCCCGAGAGCAGAACGCCCGCGCGCTCTTCTTCGGAGAGAACAAGATGCTGCTCCAGCTGCGCCAGGGTGGTGACGCGATTCTTGAGCTGCCATTTCCAGTCGCTCCAAAGTTCCGGCGCAACATCCGGGAAGTAACCGGGCGCCATGGAAGTGAACGTTTTTCCGTCTTTTTTGGCTTCGAGCAGAGTAACCATTTTGCTTGTGGAGAAAAAAGTTAAGGGCGTTAACTAATGTGTCAATGAAGGCACCTTTGGGTGCGCCGCCGCCCTCCAGGTTCCCTCTTTTGGTTTCGTGCTGATTCGTTTTTCGGATGCATAACGAACCGTCGAAGACCGGCGCGAACAGGGGGAAGGGAACGCGCCGTGCACACCTTGCCGCTCGCACGCTTCCCGCTACTGTTTGAACGGCGCACTGCGCGCCCTGTCGAAAACCGCCTATCTATGCGTCGTCTTTTTTCTAGCCTCTTTCTCGCCGCAGTGGCCTGGCCCGTTGGGCTGTCCGCGCAACCGTCTCCCATCCCGGCCGCTCCGCCCGCCGCCGCGGTGTCACCGACCCCGACGATTCCCGCGGAAACCGCCGCGCCGGGCAAGGACGTGGTCCATCAACTCAACAGCGCTTTCGCCAAGGTCTTCGAGATCGTGGCCCCGAGTGTCGTCATCATCGAGGTGACGAAAAAGAACGACGGCAACGATCCTTCGCTGGATGATCTTTTTTTCCAGCCGCCGAACGACACCAGTCGCAACCCGGGCCGTCGCGCGCCAGAGCCGGTGCAGAGCGAAGGCTCCGGCTTTATCGCCCGGCAGGACGGCTTCATCTACACCAACTTCCACGTCGTGGAAGGCGCCGACAAAGTGCAGGTAAAACTGCAGGACGGCCGTGAGTTCCCCGGCAAAGTGGTCGGGACGGACGAAAAAACCGACATCGCCGTGATCAAGGTGGAAGCAACCAACCTGCCGGTGGTGCAAATGGCCAATAGCGACGCGGTCAAGGTCGGCCAGTTTGCCTTCGCCATCGGCGCGCCCTTCAAGCTCGACTACACTTTCACCTACGGGGTGATCAGTGGGAAAGGCCGGAGCAAGTTGCTCGCGTCAGGCGGCTACAACATCGCGGATTATTTGCAGACCGACACCTCGATCAATCCCGGCAACAGCGGCGGGCCGCTCTGCGACATCGACGGCAAAGTGGTGGGCATGAACACGCTCATCAACGGCCTCAACCGCGGCCTCGGTTTCGCCATCCCGAGCAACCTGGTGAGCGAAATCGGCCAGCAGCTCATCGCCGGCAACAAGATCGTTAGGCCGTGGCTTGGGATCCGGATTGAAACGCTGGGCGAGGATTCCTCGATTCGCGATTTGTTCAAGGGCGTCGACAAGGGCGTGGTCGTGCGCACGATCGAAGCCGAGGCGCCCGCCTATAAAAGCGAGCTGCGCCCCTTTGACGTCATCACCCAGATTGATGGCTCGCCGGTCACGACCGACACGCAGTTGCAGCATGAGATTCTGAAAAAGAAGATCGGGCAAAACGTCCAGCTCGACGTCTGGCGCAAAGGCCAGACGATGAAAATCGCGATCACGACGGGCGAATTGCCTAACGAGATCGACCGCGCCGCGACCCAGCCAATCCCGCAGCCCGAGGCGCGGGAGGAAGACATCGACCGTTTCGGAATGCAGGTGCAGGAGCTGAGCAAAGAAGTCGCGACCCGGTTGAAACTGAATGTGCAGCAGGGCGTGATCGTGACCGACGTGGCCGACAACAGCATGGCCGCGGCGCAGGACATCCGGCGCGAAGATGTCATCACCGAGGTCGACGGGAAGCCGGTCACGAGCGTGGCCAGTTTCCGCCAGGCCCTGACGAAAGCGGACCCGGCCCGCGGCATTTTGATTTACCTCGATCGCAAAGGCAGCCGCACTTTTGCCGTGCTCAAGGTCGGCGGTTAGGCGCGTGGTTTGATCGCCGCCAAATCCGATGCCTGCACCAAAACGAAAGCGCAAGGGCCCGTGGTGGGGCGCCGCGGCCCTCGCGCTCGTTTGCGCATTTTCTTTCTCCGCGGTGGCGCGGGCCGATTGGGCGGTCACCTCGCTCAAGCGCCAGCCCGGAGCGAACGGCGCGGTTGAATATCTCCACTATTCGTTAGGCAAAGCCGATTCCGGGAGCGAAGCCGAGGTGCGGCTGGCGCTCTTTTTGCGCCGGAACGCGACCTTGCGCGTGATCGATCAACCCGCCTCCGACCGGCGTCTGGCCGAGGTCATGACCGGCGAAAAATTCCTCGCCGGGGTGAACGGCGGTTACTTCGATCCGGAGGGCGCGCCCGTCGGCCTCCTCATCAGCGGTGGAAAAACGATCGCGCCTTTTCGCAAGGCGCGTCTTTTGAGCGGCGTCCTGGCCGTGCGCGAGGGGAGCGTGGAGATTTTTCGAGCAAGCGAATTCCCGCGCAAACGCGCCTGGCGCGAAGCGGTCCAGTGCGGCCCGTTCCTGGTCGATCGCGGAAAACCAGTCGCCGGCTTGGAGGACACCCGGTTGGCCCGGCGGACATTTGTTTTTACGACCAAGGATGGCCGGGCCGCGATCGGCTACTGCTCCCCGGTCACGCTCGCGGGCCTGGGCCAAATCCTCGCCGCGTTGGCGCCGTTGCCGGTGACACGCGCGCTCAATCTCGATGGCGGGTCTTCCAGCGCCTTTTGGTGCCGCACGAACGCGGAAACGATTTCGATATCGGAGTACAAGCTGGTGCGCGACTTCATCGCGATCGTTCCCCGGAATGATCGTTAGGCCAAATTTTCCGCGCCCGGTTCGCTTGACGATTTCGCGGAGCGCGCCAAGACTCCCGGGCTCATGCGGACTTTTGGCGGCTTCCTTTCCGATGGTGCGCTCGTCTACGGCGAAGTGCGCGGCGAGGAAGTGCACCTGCTGCAGGGCCCCTTCTGGCTCGGACTCGAATTCAGCGGGGAAACGCGGTCGTTAGGCGAATTGACCGTTGCTCTCCCGGTGGCGCCGAGCAAGGTGATTGCGGTCGGCCTGAATTATCGCGACCACATCAAGGAAATGCAGCGGAGCGAGATCGGCTCGCCCCTGATCTGGTTCAAGGCGCCGAGTTCGCTCCTCCCGCACGAGGGGACAATTGAGATTGCACACCCCGCGCACAAAACCGATTTCGAGACCGAGCTGGCGATCGTCATCGGCCGGTCGGCGAAGAACGTCACGGTCGAGCGCGCCCTCGATTATGTCTTCGGTTACACGATCGCGGAGGACATCAGCGATCGCGATTTGCAGAAATCGGAAAAACAATTTTCCCGCTGCAAAAGCTTTGATACATACACGCCGGTCGGTCCGTTCGTTTATACGGAAGTGGACACGGCGGACTTGGAGATTTCGATTGAGCAGAATGGCGAGGTCCGCCAGAATGCGCGGACCAGCCAGATGATCTACCCGGTCGCCGAGATTATTTCTTTTGCCAGCCAGCAGCTCACTCTTTTGCCGGGCGATTTGATCCTGACCGGGACGCCTTCGGGAGTCGGTCCGATCCGTGCCGGGGATGAATTAGTGGCGCGCATCGGAGATTGGCCGGTGCTGCGCAATCACGTGGCGGAGGCGAAAAATTAATGAAAAAAACTTGCCTCAGGTTAATTTTCTAGGCTTGGTCTACATCCCACGGTAAACGTGAATCCGAACTATAAACGACTCCGCATGAATCGCTGCCGCACCAACACCGAGAAAAGTTTTTGCTGGACGTGCCCTTATTTGCATTGTGATAACAACCGCAGTCACACCGCCGGAAACTTCTTTCCACCATCAACTCGCTAATATGAAAAAAACGCTAATCGTCAGTCTCTGCTCTCTTACCTTCGCGCTCGGCGCCTTTGCCCAAGACCCGGCCGCTTCTCCGGCGACCCCGCCGGTTGATCCGAACGCTGCTCCCGCGCTTCCCGCCTCGCCGGACACGGGCGCTCCCGCCGTGCCGGGCGCTCCCGCCGTGCCGGGTGATCCCGCAGC
>JALYQE010000028.1 GCA_030855965.1 Verrucomicrobiota bacterium
CGCCGCTGCGACCACCACCGCGGCGTTCGCCGCGATCGCCACCTCGTCCGCCACCACCGCCGCGATACTCACCGCGCGGTTCGCCGCCATCACCCCCGCTCGGCGGAGTGAAGGTCTCGGCTTCGCCCCGATCTTTCATCGCTGCTTTACGGGAAAGTTTCACTCGGCCCTTGTCGTCGATTCCAATGCATTTCACCCACATCATTTCGCCGACCTTGGCGACGTCTTCGGTTCGGTTCACCCGGAAATCCGCCAACTCGGAAACGTGGACGAGTCCGTCTTTGCCCGGGAAGACTTCGACGAAGGCGCCGAACTCTTTGATCGATACGACCCGGCCATGATAGATCTCGCCGATCTCCATTTCCTTTGTCATGCCACCGATAATTTCCTTCGCCCGCGCCATGCTCTCGCCGCTCGTGGCGTAGATGTGGACGGAACCGTCGTCCTCGATGTTAATCTCCGCGCCGGTCTCGGCCACGATGCCCTTGATCGTCTTGCCACCGGGTCCGATGAGAGCGCCGATCTTCTCCGGATTGATTTTGATCGTCTCGATCCGAGGCGCGTATTTACTCAGCGATTCGCGCGGTTGCGCGAGCGATTCGGCCATGATGTCGAGGATTTTGGTTCGCGCATCTTTCGCACGGTGGATCGCTTCGCCCAGGATCTTGTGGCTCACGCCCGGGAGTTTCAGGTCGAGTTGGAAACCAGTGACGCCGTCCTTGGTCCCGCAAAGTTTGAAATCCATGTCCCCGAAATGATCTTCGGAGCCGATGATGTCGGTCAGGAGGTTGTAACGCTTGAGGTTTCCGCTTTCGTCGCTCTCGCTTACGAGCCCGACCGAAATGCCGGCGACCGGCGTCTTGATCGGAACGCCCGCGTCCATCAAGGCGAGCATGCCGGAACAAACGCTCGCCATCGAAGTCGAGCCGTTGGATTCCATCACTTCGCTCACGATGCGGATCGCGTAGCGGAAATCTTCCTGGTTCGGCACCACCGGCGCGACCGAACGCTCGGCCAAAGCACCGTGACCGATTTCGCGCCGGCTGGCTCCGCCGAAGCGGCCGGTCTCCCCGACGCTGAACGGCGGGAAGTTGTAGTGTAAAAGGAAGCTCTTGGAAGTTTCGCCGCCACCGTAGGCGTCGATGTTCTGCGCTTCTTCGATCGGCGCGAGGGTAACCAGCGCCATGGCCTGGGTTTCACCGCGCTGAAAGATGGCCGAGCCATGCGCACGCGGCAGAACGCCGACTTCGCAGGTGATCTGGCGCAGGTCGTCGTAGCCGCGGCCGTCGACCCGCTTTTGCTTGTCGAGGATGTTGCTCCGGAAAGATTTTTTCTGGACGTAGTCGAACGCCTGGTTGATCGCGAATTTATCCGACTCCGGAAATTTCTCGAGCACCGCCGCCTTCACTTCATCGCGCAGACCGCCGACCGCTTTGCTGCGGGCGACTTTGCCTTCGGTGTAGAGCGCGGCTTCGATTCGGTCGCCGGCAACGCGGTCGGCAATTTCGAGAATCTCCGGCTTCACTTCGAGCAACGGCATTTCGCGTTTCGGCTTGCCGACCTGGGCCGCGAGTTCCTTCTGGATGCGGATCATTTCCTTGGCATGACCGTGGGCGAACTCGAGCGACTTGATGAAATCTTCTTCCGGCAGCTCGTCGGCCGCGCCTTCGATCATGATGATGTCGTTTTCAGTGCCGACATAAACGAGATCGAGATCGCTTTGCTCGCGCTCGACGTGAGTCGGGTTGGCAATGAATTCGCCATTCACGCGGGCGACGCGCACGGCCCCGATCGGGCCCTTGAACGGAATATCGGAAACGCAAAGAGCGGCCGAAGCGCCGTTGATCGCGAGGATATCAGGATCGTTCTCGCCATCCGCGCTGAGGAGGATGGAAATGATCTGGGTGTCGTAAAGATAACCGGCCGGGAATAGCGGCCGGAGCGGCCGATCGGTCATGCGCGAGGTGAGCGTTTCTTTTTCGCTCGGGCGCCCTTCGCGCTTGAAATAACCGCCCGGGAATTTCCCGACAGCGGCGGCCTTTTCACGGTAATCGACCGTGAGCGGAAACCAGTCCTGCCCTTCCTTGAGCGAAGTGGCCGAGACGGCGCTAGTGAGAACGATCGATTCTCCGCAGGAGACGATGACCGAGCCATCGGCCAGCTTGGCAATTTTGCCGGTTTCGATGGTGATTTGCGTGGACCCGATTTGGGCCGTGACCTTGTGTTGCATATGGATTTCCTGGATGTGCGAACTCCAGGCCGGTCACCCTGATTGTAGGTTTTAAATCCGAATGTGGGAGGGGCCTTTGCGCCCCGATCATCCGGCAGCCATCGCCGGCATCCACATTAGAAGCTAAAACCTAAACTCAAGGTGCACTGACGGCCTGGTCGCCGGTTGTGTTCTTGCTTTCCGCAATGGCGCGAGCGGCGCGCGAATGAACGCGAGCGACGCCAGAGATGGTTCCGCGGCTACTTCCGCAGGTTTAACTTCCCGATCACGCTCTTGTAGCGGTCGTTTTTCGACCGGCTGAGGTAATCGAGGAGGCTGCGGCGCGTGGCGACCATCTTGAGGAGGCCGCGGCGCGAGGAATGATCTTTGGCGTGACTCTTCAGGTGTTCCGTGAGCTGCGAGATCCGGCGGGTCAAAAGTGCAACCTGCACATCGGCGCTGCCGGTGTCTTTCTCATGGAGCTGGAACTCCTTCATATCCTTCGTGTCACTGCTTTCTGCCATAAGCGAAGCGGGACTGTAGATGAACTTGGCGGTTTGGCAAGGCGCCGTCTTGCACCAATATCCCGCTCGAAATGCCGTGCGCGCTGGGCGGCAAACTCGACGATTTCACGAATGGCGCCAGTTGCCGGCATCCTCCGCGTCGCCGGGGGAGAGACCGAGCGTGTCGCCCTGCGTCGTCACGCCGAGCCCGAGCACGGTCCGGTTCACATAGGCGAAATAACTCGCGACCTGGTTTACTTCCAAAATCTCGCCGTCGTCCAGGCCCGCGTCGCGCAGGGCGGCGATTTCGCGGTCCGTCATCTCAGCCGGCGCGCGCGTAAGCCTTTGGGCATAATTGAGGATCGCCCTTTCCCGACGATCGAAAACGCCGGCAACCGTCTGTGTTTCCAGCGCGCTCCGGATTGCTGCCGCGCGCGCGTCGTCGCGCAACAACCGGCGCAACCCGGCGAAGTGATGCTCGACGCAATAGCTGCAACCATTGAGCAGGCTGACAAAAATCCCGATCGTCTCCAGCAGCCACTTCGGGAGCGAGTTGCCGCGATGGTGCAGCACATTCTTATAGAGCGCCATATGCGCTTCGAGCGTGTGCGGCCGCAGGCTGTGGATCTTCAAGACGTTGTCCACCGCGCCGCCTGGTCCCGCGATCCGCTGGTAAATGTTACCGAGCGCTCCCTCCGCCTCCCCGGGTTCGATGGTTGCGATCCAACTCATCACTCGTCACTTTTCCTCACATTCGCCCCCGCCGTTGATAGAAACGGTAACGGCTGATGATCGATTCGACGTAATTTTTCGTCCCAGGAAAATCGATGTTTTCCTGGAAGGTTTTCGCCGGGATCGGCTTCCGGCCGTCGCCCCCGGCCCAGCGCTGGGCGCGACTGGCGCCGGCGTTGTATTCGGCAAGGGCAAAGGGAATGGGATCGCCCGCCTTCTGCCAGTGCAGCACCGCCCGGTGCAGATACCAGGCGCCTGCTTCCAAGCCCGTTTTCGGATCGAAGAGCTCTTCCATCTGAAAATTCTCGATCTTGTTTTCCGTCGCCCATTCCCGGGCCGCAATCTCGCTCACCTGCATCAGCCCGCGCTCGCCCGCCCCGCCGAGCTTGCGCGGATCGAACCGGCTCTCGCGCCAGGCCACAGCCTTGACCAACATTGGGTCGAGGCTGTTCGCCGTCGCGACCGCGTGGATGAGCGGATCGTATTGCTTGAAGCGCGCCGGGCTGAGCCATTCGAAGAGGGTGTAAATGGGATCTCCCGAACGCCAGGCCAGCAGCCCCAGCCCGACTGCCGCTGCCAACAGGAGGCAGATGATGAACTTAAAGAGAAATCGAGCCATTTGCCTAACGATGCCCCTCCCGCCCGCAAAACAATCGGCCGCTGGATAAGTTGGCGGGCACGCGCAAAGTCACCGGCAGAATCAATTCACGCTGGAAGAGCGTGAGCAAACAAAATGTCCGCCTTTGTCCGAGTCATCATCGATCGCTCCATCCGCCGCGAGCTGGATTACAGCGTGCCCGAGGCGATGATCGGCAAGGTCGTGGTCGGCTCGCGCGTCCGGGTGCCGTTCCGCGACAAGACGCTCCTCGCCACCGTCGTCGCGACCCTCGAGGAAAGCCCGGCCGAGGGAATCAAGCCCGTCGCGGCATTGTTAGGCGAAAAGCCCGTCCTGAGCGCGACCCTGATCGAGCTCGCCCGTTGGATGGCGAATTATTACTGCTGCCCGGTCGAAACCGTCATGCGGAGCCTGCTCCCGCAGGTCATTCGCAAAGCGGAAGTCGGCTGGAAGAAACAACTTTTCGTGAGTCCGGCGCGGAGCGCGACGGCGGAAGAGATCGAAAAGCTGCGCAAACGCGCGCCGCGCCAGGCCGAGCTGCTGGAGGCGATTGCGCAACTGACCGGGCCGATCGCGGCGGCCGATCTCCTGCGCCAGACTTCGCTCGATAACGGAACTCTGCGCGCCTTGGTGAAACGTGGGTTCGCCGAGCTGCGCGAGCAGGCCGTGGCGCGCGATCCGCATGGCACGGAGGAGTTCATCGCTGACGACGACCTATCGATGAACGAAGAGCAGATCGCGGCGCTCAAGTTGATCGAGCATGCGCTCGGCAACCCGGAGACGCATCCACCGATTCTGCTCCATGGCGTCACCGGCAGCGGCAAAACGGAAGTTTATCTGCAGGCGATCCGCGCCACGCTCGCCCGCGGTAAAACCGCCATCGTCCTCGTTCCGGAAATTTCGCTCACTCCGCAGACGGTCGAGCGTTTCAAGAGCCGTTTCGCGTCGCAACCTGACATGGTCGCGGTCCTGCACAGCCACTTGTCCGAAGGCGAGCGACACGACGAATGGCACAAGCTCCACGCCGGTCGCGCCCGGATCGTGATCGGAGCCCGCAGCGCGGTCTTCGCCCCGCTCGAAAACGTCGGCCTCATCGTGGTCGATGAAGAACACGAGACCTCCTACAAGCAGGAGGAAGCGCCCCGCTACCACGCGCGCGATGTCGCCGTCGTTAGGGGAAAAATGGAGAAGTGCGTCGTCCTGCTCGGGACCGCGACGCCATCGCTGGAGAGTTATCACAACGCCGAGCGCGGCAAATATGTCCTGAGCCAGCTCACCCAGCGGGTCGATCAATGTCAGATGCCGCTTATCCGCATCGTCGATCTGCGAATGGAGCGCCGGAAAGAAAAAGCGGCCGCGATTTTATCGGAGAAACTACGGACCGCGATCGCCGACCGGCTCGAGAAAAAGGAGCAGACGATCCTCTTCCTCAACCGCCGCGGTTTCTCCACCTCCCTCCTTTGCAGCAGCTGCGGAAAAGCGCGCGAATGCCCGAATTGCAGCGTCGCCCTCACCTTTCACCGGCACGACGCGCGCCTGAGCTGCCATCTCTGCGGCCACAGCGCCGCCGTCCCCAAACGCTGCCCGGAATGCCGTGAGGACGCGCTTATTTACGCGGGCTTTGGGACCGAAAAAGTGGAGGCGAACGTCGCCGCCATCTTCCCCAAAGCCGTTGTTAGGCGAATGGACGCCGACTCCATGACGCGCAAGGACGCCTACCGCGAAGCGCTCCACGCGTTTCGCTCCGGCAAGATCGACATCCTTGTCGGCACCCAGATGATCGCGAAAGGCCTGCACTTCCCCAACGTCACCCTGGTCGGTATCATCAATGCCGATCTTGCCCTCCACCTGCCCGATTTCCGCGCCGGCGAACGCACTTTCCAGCTCCTCACTCAGGTCGCGGGCCGGGCCGGACGCGGCGAAGCGCCGGGCGAAGTTTTTGTCCAGACCTACACGCCGTTTTCGCCCTCGATTCAGTTCGCGCGGCACCACGATTTCGCGGGCTACTTTCAACAGGAGCTCGAGTTCCGCGAGCGTTGCGACTTCCCGCCTTTCAGGCACGTCGTCCTCATCACCGTTCGTTCCGAGCACGAGACACGGGCCAGCTTTTCCGCCGAAACCCTGGCGCGTCGCCTCCGCGAAGCGCTCCCCGAAGAATTCCAGCTCGGCGCGCCCGCGCCCGCGCCCCTGGAGAAACTACAGGGTCATTACCGTTTCCACATCCTGCTCCGCGGCGAAGCGATCGTTAGGCTGAGCCGCCTCATCCGCGAAACTCTCGACAAACTTCCCTTTCCCGACGACGTCGCGGTCGCGGTCGACGTCGATCCCTACCAGCTTCTCTAAGGAGACCGTGCGGCGGCGTACTGCGCCTTTTCCTGTTCCAGCTCGGCGAGTTGACCCTTCTCGGAATCTTTGACCGAGTTCTGTTGCAACAGGTTTCTGGAAACAGCGATCGCCTGCTCGACCAGTTCGACCGCTTTGCCGCTTTCACCTTTCTGATGATGCGCTTGCGCCAACAGACGATAGGCCATGCCCAAGTCTCCCAGAGTCGTGGCCGAGTTGGGATCGGCGGTCACGATCGGTTGCAAAGTCTCCCTCGCCTCCTGGAGCGCGGCGATCGCGGCGTCAGACTGTTGCAAGGTGATCTGGGCGCGCGCCATCTCCGTCTTATAAATGGCGAGATTGCGCAGGTAATCGGCATCGTTAGGCGACTTCGCGCTCAGCCGGGCCATGACCTGCCCTGCCGCCTCGGAGTTGCGGATGGTGGCGCTGAAATCTCCCGCCAGCCGCTGGGCCCGCGCGAGATTAAAATGGGAAATCGCGAGGTCATAGGCGACCACGCCGTTTTCCGGCTCCTTCTCCAGCGCTTCCCTGGGAAAATCGACCGTGCCTTCGCAAGCTTGGACTGCTTTCTCTCCGTCGCCCTGGTCGATGAAGTGCTCGCAGGTCATGGTTTCGGTTAACCAGACGGCACGCTGCGCGCGAAAATCGTCGGGAGATTTTTGCGCCACTTCCTTGCTCAGCACCAGCGCCGTCTCCAAGTCCTTCAACCCGCCCGCATAGTCCCCGGTCGTGTCTTTCGACTTGCTCAGGATCCGGAGAAGCCGGGCCTTGGTTTTGCGGAAGGCGACATTCGCAGGATCCCTCGCCTGAAGGTCGTCGACGATGCGCAAGGCCTCGTTGAAAAAGCGGAGGGCTTTTTCGGATTGTGAATTAAAGGCCGGGATCGCGCCGTAATCGATTAGTACAACCGCCAGCTTGTCCTTGAATTCCGCCGACTCGGGACTGGCTGCCACTAACTCACGTTGTAACTCCAAAGTCTTCTCAAAGGCTTCTTCCGCCTCTTTGGTTTTACTGGCCATCCACAAGGTCCGGGCCGTGGTGTATTGGTTATTCGCCAGCTTTTTCCTGGCTTCGAGATCGCCTGGGTTAGCTGCCAGGACCGCGGCGCGCAGAACATTGGCTTTGCCGTAAGTCTCGAGACCGGCCTCGGTATTCCCGAGGTTGGAATTGTTCAGCGCGCCCTGCACATCGCCGACCTTTTCGTAGGCGGTGGCTAACTCGGCCTGTAGCTCCAGGTCGCCGCCCGCTTCCTCCGCCAGGCTATCGAGATATTGCAGCGCGTTGGTCAGAATCTTTTCCCGCGCCTTGAGCGACCCGGCAAGATTTTCCACCTCGGGATACACCTCAAACAAGTTCGAGTTCGCCAGCTTGCGCACGTCATTGAAGCGCCTCTCTGCCTGCGCCCTTTGCAGGTTTGCCTGACGCGACTGCCAGAGCGTGCCCGTCATGCCGGCGAGAATCGCGAGCAGGATCAGGGCGGTGGCGAAGACGCCTGCCTTGTGGCGGCGGACGAACTTCGAGGCCCGGTAGGTGACGGTGTCCTGATGCGCCACCACGGGCCGACCGGTCAGGTGGCGCTCGATGTCGTCCGCGAGGGCGGCAGCCGAGCTGTAGCGGCGCTCGGGCTCCTTGCGCAGCGCCATGAGAACGATCCGGTCGAGGTCGCCACGCAGAGCACGATTCTCCCGGCGGCCGGGTGATCCCGTCTCGTGGGAAACGACGGTACTCGGCCGCTCCGGCGCCTGCTCGGTAATGGCGCGGGCGATTTCCTCTGCGCTCCGACTGGTGAGCCGATACGGCTTCTGCCCGGTCAAAAGCTCATAGAGGACTACGCCTAACGAATAGACATCACTGCTCGTCGTGACGCGCCCGCCTTTGACCTGTTCGGGACTGGCGTACTCCGGCGTCATGACCCGCTGGCCCGGGATGGTTTGCGTTTGAGCTTCCTCATCGCTGGTCAACAACTTGGCGATGCCGAAATCGAGCAGCTTTGGCCCTCCATCCTCCGTCACGAGGATGTTCGACGGCTTCAGGTCGCGATGAATGACGAGATTTTGATGGGCGTAGGAAACCGCGGCACAAACCTGCCGGAAAAGCTGGAGCCGGGCGGTGTTGTCGAGCTGCTGCGCGTCGCAAAACTCGAGCAGCGTCCGGCCCGGCACATACTCCATCACGAAGAAGGGCAGGCCGTCGGCGGTCGTTCCGCCATCAATCAGGCGCGCGATGTTGGGATGGTCGAGCTGCGCCAGAATCTGCCGTTCATTCCGGAAGCGACTCAGGATGTCTTCCGTATCGAGGCCGCGCCGAATGAGTTTGATCGCGACCTCCTTGCAATAGGCATCGTCCGCCCGCTCCGCGAGGTAAACTTTGCCAAGCCCGCCGCGCCCGATCTCGCGCACGATCCGGTAGGAGCCAAGCTGCTGCCCGGCCAGCTCTGTGGTCGCGTCCGGAAAAATCTCCGGCGGGATGGAGAGAATTGGATTTTCGATGAAGCGAGATAGGTCCGCATCGGCCGCGAGGAGCGACTCCACCTCGGCCCACAGCTCGCGATCGCCCGCGCACTCGCGCTCGAGAAATTCGCCTCGTTCGGTCCCCAATAGCTCGACGGCGGCGTCGAAGAGATCGTTGACCTGCTGCCGGTCACACGGCATCCGGGCTCTCCTTCCCTCGCATGATTTCGCGGTAGAGCCAGGCACGGGCGCGTCGCCACTCGCGCTTGATTGTGCGGGGCGACACTTCCAGGACTTCGCCCGCTTCTTCAGTCGTTAGGCCGCCGAAGAAGCGCAACTCCACCACCTGACTCTGGCGCGGATCGATCCGGGCCAGCTCTTGAAGCGCTTCGTCGAGCGCGACCAGGTCAAGACTGCGCGGCAGGCCGGCGGCAAGTGCGTCGTCGAACTCCACCTTTTCCCAATCCCCGCCACGTTTCTCGGCCCGATGCCGCCGCGCATGATCGACCAGGACCCGCCGCATCACGGACGCCGCCACCCCGAAAAACTGGGCGCGATTCTGCCAGGAAGCGACGGTTTGATCGACCAACCGGAGGTAGGCTTCATGCACGAGCCCGGTCGCCTGCAGGGTGTGGTCGGCCCTTTCCCGGCGCAGGTAGCCGCGCGCGATCTGGCGCAGCTCATCGTAAACCAGCGGGATCAGTCGATTCGCAGCCTCGGAATCCCCCTCGCTCCACTCGATCAGGAGTCGGGTGGCTTGTTCCCGTGGAGGGCTTAAAATCATCAGGCAGGAAATGTCCCACGACCTCCTCGCAGGTGAATGGTAAGCATCATAAGCGACGGGCGGAAATAGAGGCAAGAAAATTATCCGCCATCTCTGCACGGAAAAATTGATGGCCCCGTTTGACGGCCTTTCCCGCTTTAGCCCTATTGACACTATGAAAACAACCAACTTGCTCGGAAAACAACTCGCCATCGCCCTGCTCCTGTCGATCGCGGGAGTGATCACCGCCTCGGCGGCCACCTTCACTGTCACAAACACCAACGATAGCGGGCCGGGCAGTTTGCGCCAGGCGGTCCTGGACTCGAATGCGGCGGCGACGGCGGATAACATCGTGTTCGATCCAGCCGTGTTCGGCACGCCCCAGACAATTTCGCTGGCGACGGTCATCTCCATCAGCCCGACCACGACAGTTGATGCTCTGACGATTACCGGACCAGGCGCGGGTCTTCTCACGATCAGCGGAAACAACGCCGTTCGGATATTTGCCGTCAGTTCGGACGATACGGCATCAATCAGCGGAATGACATTGACGCAGGGAACCACCGTCGGTGCCGGCGCTGCTGGCAGTGCGATCAATAATGACGGCCATCTGACCGTGACAAACACTACCTTTAGTTCAAATACCGCTGGGTGGGGCGGTGCCATCGCCAACGGCCTGTCGCTGACGGTGACCGGTTGCATCTTCACGGACAACACCGCCACGAGCACCAGTGCTACCGGACTGGGCGGCGGCGCGATCTACAGCAATACCTCAGGCACGGCCTCGATTTCGACTTCGACCTTCACCGGCAACAACGAAATCGGCGGCAGCGGCGGCGGCGGCGCCGTCAGGAACCGGGGCGGGACCATGAACATCTCGAACTCAACCTTCACGAGTAACACCGCGGTCGATGGCGGCGGCGCGATCGTAAATGCGGACGTCATGACTATTGCCGACTCCACCTTCACCGGCAATACGACGTCAGGCTCGGAGCAAAACAGCAGGGGCGGAGCAATCTCGAACGAACATCACTTGACTGTAATCAACACGCTCGTGACCGGCAACACCGCCCTCAGGCACGGCGGCGGGGTCAACCATGGCGGAACCATTGCCGGCGATTTCCTTCAGATCACCGATTCAACGATTTCCAACAACATTGCTAATGCCGGACGAAGCCCGACCGGCTATGGCGGCGGTATTTATGTGGAGGGTAATCCCGGAGCGACCATCACTGGTTCGACCATGAGCGGCAATACGGTATTGCAAACTCTGACTCCGACCGAAAACACTCACGCCGACGGCGGCGGCATTTGGTCTAACGGGCAAGTGATCATGGATAACTGCACCGTCAGCGGTAACTCCGCCGAAGACAGTTTCGGCGGTGTCCGCATACCGCATAATTTTTCCGACAGCACGGTGACGAATTCGACCATCGTCAACAACACCGCGGAGTTAGGCGGAGGCATCGGTAAAGACGACTGCAACCTGAGCTGCAGACCGCTTTTCATCGGAAACACGATCGTCGCTGGCAACAGCGGCGGAGGTGCACCCGATCTGAAAAGCAACAGTGTGATTTCATCGTTGGGTTACAACTTGATCAAGACGACCACTGGCGCTCTGTATACATCCTCGTCCTCCGACATCATCGGCGTGGACCCAAATCTCGGGCCTTTGCAAAACAACGGCGGCCCGACGGAAACGCACGCCCTGCAGCTGGCCAGTCCGGCGATCGACAAGGGCAAACGGCTCTCCGCCCTGACGACTGATCAGCGCGGGCTCCAACGACCGTATGACAACCCTTCGGTCCCAAATGCCAGCGGCGGCGATGGGTCGGATATCGGCGCGCTTGAAGATCAACCGCCGAATACCCCGCCCGGTAATGATGTGACCGTCGAGGCGCCAGCCGGAGATGCCAGTGTCATGTTTGACTCGGTCACTCAGACAGGCTTTACCATCTTTGCCGCGATCGTGCCCCCATCATCTGCCGGCACCCCGCCCGCCGGTTATATCATCCTGGATGACGCCCCGGCTTACGACATCACCACCACCGCGACCTTCACCGCGCCGATCACGGTCTGCTTCACCGTGAACGCAATTACGGACGAAGCCGACTTCGCCCGGGTGCGCATCCTGCACGGGGAAAACGGAGTGTTGGTGGACCGGACGGATCGCAGCTCGCTCGACTTTGCCAGCCGCTCCGTTTGCGCCCAGGTCGATTCGCTCTCGCCCTTTGTCGTGGCGCTCGCGCCCGCTCCGGGACTGCTCAACATTTCCACCCGCTTGCAGGTGCTGACGGGCGATCAGGTGCTCATCGGCGGATTTATTGTTACCGGCACGGATCCCAAGCTGGTTATCCTGCGCGCTATCGGGCCATCTCTCTCCGGCTTCGGCATCCCAAATCCGCTGGCTGATCCGGTCCTCGAACTGCGCGGGGCCGACGGTTCTCTGATTACGAGTAACGACAACTGGACGAGCGATCAGGCGGCGATAGAGGCGACCGGACTCCAGCCCACGAACGACCTCGAGTCGGCCATCGTCGCGACCTTGGATCCCGGCAGTTACACCGCCATCATGAGTGGCAACAATGGCGGCACGGGAGTCGGATTGGTCGAAGCCTACGACCTCGCTCCGGACGTGGCCTCGGAGCTGGCCAACATCAGCACCCGCGGCTTCGTCGACACCGCTGACAACGTCATGATTGGCGGCTTTATCCTCGGGAGCGAGACCACCGTCGTCGTCCGCGCGATCGGTCCCACGCTCAGCGACTTCGGGGTAGCCGATGCGCTGGAGGATCCCACTCTGGAGTTACGCGATGTGCAGGGCACGCTCCTCAGTAGCAACGATAACTGGAAAGATAGTCAGGAAGACGAGATCGAGGCAACCGGCCTGGCTCCACAGGATGACTTGGAGTCAGTCGTATTTGAGACGCTCAATCCCGGCGCCTACACCGCGATCGTCGCCGGCCAGAGCGCCGGCACGGGCGTCGGTCTGGTGGAAGTCTATCGCTTGCCCTAGCGATCTCCTTCGGCGCGAATCATTCCACCGCCACAATCCGCGAGTCCTCGCAGGCGAATGGCACGTACCTTATCGACCTCGACGAAGCGATCACCCGAGAAGGCGGCGAGTGGTGCGGCAAAACAACTTCTCACCGTCCCGTAAGGGGTTCAGGCCGGGCGATAAGGCGCAATGCTTTGTCGCCCCGCCATTCCCTCCGAAAAAAAAATGGCCCTGTTCGCGGCGCTGATACGCATTAGCTTAGGAAGGCAATCAGCAAACCCGCAGAGCAGATTGTGCCAATAAACCAGAGCCGGAGAAACTATGAAAACGCGTCACCTCAAATTCACACTCATCGCCACTGCGCTCGCGGTGGCGGGATTCGCTGCCAAACCCGCTTCGGCGGATCTCGCGCTACTCGATCAGTTCAGTCCGGGAATCGGGCAACTGGTCAGCATTGGCGTTGACCCGAGCGATGAGAGTGTATGGATTTATGGGAGTTTCGATGCAGATTTGCGCAGCTATTCCAACACCGGCGAGTTTCTTACCTCCATCACTCGTCCGGGCGGAAGCGCAAACGACGTCGATATCGAATTCGCGCCCGAAGCGCTGACTCTGGGCGCCACGGCGATTCCCAAGGACACCCTCCTCTTTATCGATGGTGAAACCAGTGTGGCCGAGATTTACGCGGTGAACAAAGAGACTGGCGCAGTCCTGGCCACTCTCGTCACCGCCTTTGGCGCCAGCCACGTTGTAGGCGGCGCCTATCATCCGGATCGCGACACCTTTTTCCTCGTGCAGGACCTTGTTCCAGGTACTGCGGACGAGAATCTGATCGGGGAGATTGATCCTGCTAACGGAGACGTCTTGAACAGCTTCCAGATCACCGATCTCTTCGCCGTGAATTTCGGAGATATTGAAGTCGGCGCGAATGGAAATCTTTTCGTAGTCAGCAGCAATGAAGACCGCGTGCTTGAACTCACTCCCACTGGAGACTTCGTGCAATATCTCGATCTTCCCGCTGGAGTGAGCGGGCTGAGCGGGATTGCCTTCAACGAATCCGGGGGCGAAGCATGGGTTTCCAACACCTCCGGCACGGTTTTTCATCTCGGTGGTTTCCTGGGTGACGCGACGCTTCTCAACATCTCCACCAGGCTGCAAGTGCTGGCCGGAGATCAGGTGTTGATTGGTGGCTTCATCATCACCGGCACGGATCCCAAGATGGTCATCCTGCGCGCCATCGGACCGTCCCTCGAGGCGTTTGGGGTGGCTAATCCCCTCGCCGATCCGGTGCTCGAATTGCGCGCCGCCGACGGCTCCCTCATCACGACGAACGATGATTGGACGACCGACCGGATCGCGATCGAAGCGACCGGACTCGAGCCCACCGACGACCTCGAGTCAGCCATCGTCGCAACCTTGGATCCCGGCAGTTACACCGCCATTATGAGCGGCAAGAATGGCGGCACGGGAGTGGGCCTGGTCGAAGCCTATGATCTTGATTCGGCGGCTGATTCGCAACTGGCCAACATCAGTACCCGCGGCTTTGTCGAGACCGCTGACAACGTCATGATCGGCGGCTTTATCCTCGGGGGCGAGACGGGGAGCGCCACCGTCCTGATTCGGGCGATCGGTCCTACGCTGACCGACTTCGGCGTGGCCGACGCATTGGCCGATCCCACCCTGGAGTTACGCGACGTGCAAGGGACGCTCATCAGCAGCAACGATAACTGGAAAGATAGTCAGGAAGACGAGATCGAGGCAACGGGCCTGGCTCCGCAGGATGACCTGGAGTCAGTCGTATTTGAGACACTTAACCCCGGCGCCTACACCGCAATCGTTGCAGGACAGAGCGGCGGCACGGGAGTAGGCTTGGTCGAGGTTTATCGACTTCCCTAGCCCCCATGTGAGCGGCGTTCAACCCGTCTCACGAACTGCTTTTCCCGGACTGAGGATGAACTGATTTCGGCGGAGAAAAGGATTCGCCGGAACAGGGGCTGACGCTACGGTATTCACCGTGCCGTCGTCTGTCTCGCCTTTGCTCACCGCGCACGTCCTTTTCACCGACGTGGTTGGTTATTCCCGCCTGTCCAGCGATCAGCAGTCGGTCGTATTTCGTCGGCTGCAGGAGTATGTGAATGATTGCGAGGCGGTCGTCGAAGCGGCCCGCGATCAGCACGTCGTTCGCATCCCTTCAGGCGATGGAATGGCGCTCGCATTTTTCGACCGCTGTTCCAACCCACTGCGCTGTGCCTGCGAGCTGGCGGATAAGATCGATCGGGATGGCAGCTTCAGCGTGCGCATGGGAATCCACACCGGCGAGGTCACTCGTCTGCTCGATATCAATGGCCGTGAGAATGTGAGCGGCGAAGGCATTAACACCGCTCAGCGAGTGATGGATTTCGGTGATGGCGGCCACATTCTCATGTCGGTCCAACACGCCACCTGCCTGCAGGAAGCACACGATCCAGCCGCCAACGAGTGTTATGACATCGGGATAGCCACGGCCAAGCATGGGACGCGCATCCACCTTTTTAATTTCCATCGACCCGCCGTGGGCATGTCGGAAGTGCCCGTCAAGGTGCGCCAGGATGACGAATGGATTCGTCCCCAAACCCTGCGACTCGGGACTTCAGGTCATAACATTTTTCTCGCTACCTTGCAGATTCTGGGCTGGCTCTTTGTGTCACCCCGGCATTGGCGCGTTCACGTCACTCAGATAGATCCCCGGCTTACACCTAACTTTAGTGTGATCGATCTCAGTGGGCCGCAGCTACGACGCAATCGCGATCTGCGCGAGTTACTGCTGCAGGTCTATGTCATCTGTCCGTGCCTCCTCACTCTGCTCATTTGGGCGGTGCTGACTCCGATCGCCTCCAGTCTGAACATTAATGTCGCCTTTTGGATTGGGGTGATGTGGGCGGGCGGCTTGATTTTTAGCGTTCTGCTCGGCGTGGGTGCGGGTCTGGTCGGGTTTGTTCTCCTGACTATCGATGCGGTGGTCCAAGCGCCCGCCATCGGTCTCTTCGGTGTCGCATCCGCTGCGAATCAAATCGCCCTGGCCATCGTGTGTGTTTGGGCGGCGTTTGCCCTGGCTGCGATTTTTCCGAATCGGCGGTCTTACTCTGCGATTCGTGAAGTTCTGGCCGCGTTGGCCGGCTTTCTCCTGGTGATCGTCATTTTGATTGCCATAAGCGTCGTCGCCGCCGGCCGGTCTGCGCTCTTTGGCGGAGTTACGATGGCGGTGGCTGTGTTCATCCTGATTAATGTAGTGACCGGTCTGCGTTGGAGACAGTGGTCGCGTGGCTTTGTGGTTGGCCAGGTCCTTGGAATGCTGGCGGGGGCAGCCACTATCTCTGTGGCCGGAGCGACGGGAACAGGTTTTTACTTTCATCTGCGACAGGGGATTATATATAACCTGGGGAACACGGTGCTCTGGGTCACTGCCTTCGCCGTGGCAGAAAAAATAGGCGGCTTTCGGGCCGCGATCATAGCGGGACTGATGTTGGCCGCCTCTCAAAATATCACGCAGACGCTTTGGTCGATTTTGCCCCTTAGCACTCTGTGGCTGAGCTACGCCCTGATCCGGCGGCGGTCCCTGGCTCGTGCGAAACCACGTGCGCTTGAGTCCTCTCCCGAGAGCCACCCTGGCGAATCCTAGTGTGCCGCAGGAACGCCGGCGCTTATCGGGCCCTCTCTTTCCGGCTTCGGCATCTCAAATCCGCTGGCTGATCCGGTCCTCGAACTACGCGGGGCCGACGGCTCTCTGATTACGAGTAACGACAACTGGACGAGCCATCAGGCGGCGATAGAGGCGACCGGGCTTCAGCCCACGAACAACCTCAAGTCAGCCATCGTCGCGACGTTGGACCCCGGCAGTTACACCGCCATCATGAGTGGCAACAATGGCGGCACGGGGTCGGATTAGTCGAAGCCTATGACCTCGCTCCGGACGTAGCCTCGGAGCTGGCCAACATCAGCACCCGCGGCCTGGTCGAGACCGGCAATAACGTCATGATTGGCGGCTTCATCACCGGGAGCAGCACCACCGTCGTGGTCCGCGCGATCGGTCCCACCCTCAGCGACTTCGGCGTGGCCAACGCATTGGCCGATCTCACTCTGGAGCTACGCGATGTCCAAGGCGCTTTGATCAGCAGCAACGATAACTGGAAAGAGCCTAACGAAGCCGAGATCGAAGCCACCGGCCTGCAACCGGGAATAGACGCGGAGAGCGCCCTGGTCGAAATCCTGCCCGCCGGCGCGTACACCGCGATCCTCGCTGGCGCGGGTGGGACGACCGGGGTCGGCCTGGTCGAATTTTATCGCCTGCCCTGAGTCAGCTTTCCTGGCCCATTTCGCCATGCATTGCGCATTCGAAGATAGAAACCTGCTGAGCAATCGACCTTCATTATTTGGACTGTGTTGCTGCTCTTCTGCGCGGTGCTGATTTACGTGGGAGGTTTTTTTGACGCCGCGCGATCAGTGGCCGGCTTCCATTCCGCAAGCGGAGAGGGAAGGTATCCCAAGCGAGATTCGCTTGATCCATCCGCCTACGATGCGCACCGACACGAGGCCGGGCGCGCGGAGTTGGGGGACGGCCAGGTCGGAAATGAACCGAGTAATCGCGCCGAATAACCCCGGCAATCCCGAAAAACTACTCGACCACCACGTCCTTCCAAAAAGCGACGCGGTTCTTGATGTTGGCCGCCGCTTCCTTCGGCTCGGGGTAATACCAGGCGGCTCCTTCGTTGACTGCGCCGTCCACGACGACGTCGTAGTAGCTCGCTTCGCCTTTCCATGCGCAATGCGTATGCCGGTCGCTTTCCCTGAAGAAACCGCGCTGAATCGAGTCGGGCGGAAAGTAGTGGTTGCCTTCGACGACGACCGTGTCGTCGCTCTCCGCGATGGTTTTGCCCTGCCAGGTTGCTTTCATATCGGTGCTTTCCAGTTGAGTTAATTTCGGCGCGCGATCAAGCGCACACCCTCGATCAAGCGCGCGACTTCTTCTTCCGTCGTGTAACAGGCGCAGCCGGCGCGGACGAGGCCGTCCGGCACCAGACCGAGACGCTCGACGACCGTCATCGCGTAAAAGTCGCCGTTGGAAACAAAGACGGCGGCCTCCGCCAGGCGTCGCGCGACTTCGATCGAGGAAACACCGGCGACGGTGAATCCGACCGTCGGTGTCCGCGGCTCGCCCGGCGCAGGCCCGAAAAGCCCGACTCCGTCGATCGCCTCCAAACCCTCCCACAGCTGCCCAACGAGCTGCTCGCCGCGCGCGTGCAGGCCGGAAAAACCCTCCACCAGCGAGGCCCGCCGCGATTCACCCGGCGCGAGCGAAGCGAGAAAATCCACCGCCGCGGCCGCGCCTGCGATCCCTTCGTGATTTTGCGTGCCGGTTTCCGCGCGCTCCGGAGCGTCGTTAGGCGCGGGAAACAGTTTCGGAAAATCGAGCGCCGCCAGGAGATCGTGTCGCCCGTAAAGAATCCCGATGTGCGGCCCGTAAAATTTGTAGGCGGAACAGGCGAGAAAATCACAGTCCATCTCGCGCACATCGACCAGCTGGTGCGGCGCGTAATGTACCGCGTCGACGAAAATCTGCGCCCCGGCGGCGTGCGCCAGTTCTGCGGCGCGCCGGACGTCGGTGATGGTCCCAAGCGCGTTCGAAGCCGCGCCGAGCGCGGCCAGTTTGGTGCGCGAGTTCAGCTGCCGTTCGAAATCGTCCCAGTCGAGCTGTCCGTTGTCGGGAATCATCTTCGCCATCCGAATCGTGATTCCGCGTTCTTTTTCCAGTGCCCGCCAGGGAGCGATGTTGGCGTGGTGATCGAGCTCGGTTAGGAGAATCTCGTCGCCTTGGTGGTACCCCCTTCCAAGGGCGCGGGCGAGATGGAAAGTGAGCGTCGTCATGTTCGCCCCAAAAGCGATTTCGTTAGGCGCGGCATTCAGGAAATCGGCCAGCGCGGCGCGGGCCTGTGTGATGATGGCGTCGGTCTCGGCGCTGCTCGGAAATGCCCAATGGGTATTGGCATTGTGGTGCAGGAGATAATCGCTCATCGCCTCCACCACCTCCGTCGACACCTGAGTCCCGCCGGGTCCGTCGAAATAGGCCACCGGCCGATTGCGATGCAGGCGGCGGAGGGCCGGAAAATGATCCCGGATTTTAGCGAGCGAAGCGAGAATGTTTTCTGTGGTGGCGATCTGGTTCACGGCGGCAATGGCGTTTTCAACAAGAACGAGCGCCAACTGTACGCTCCGGTTTCCGGGCAAGATAGGGAATCTGGGCGAACCGCCAAAAAAAAGAAAACCTCGCCGGCGACGAGGGCGTCACCGGCGAGGCACGTTCTTTTTTTCCCGGATGCTCGGCTACTTCGCGTCCGGCGGAGTGCGCGGGAGGTGGTAGACCTCGACCAGGCCGATGCCGGAAGTGTTATTCACCCCGCGCACTACCACCGTATAGCTACCCGCGACTTGCACGAAGAGCATGGCCGATTCCGCGCTCTCGCTCGGTGCAGGCCGGCGGCGAGGTTTCATCGCCAGCCGTATCCTGCCAATCGTCATCAAATCCGATGCTATCCCCATTCCCATTGAAGACTTCGAGAGTCGGATCCATCAACGGGCCGGGCACATCCGCGTCCATCAAGCTGGGCCCGATGGCGCGGACGAGGATCTTGCCATCGTCGGTTCCCGGGCCGGTGATAAAGCCGCCAATCAGGACGCTGCCATCGCCACAAGTATTATTGTCAATCAATCGTCAGATTGACCAACGAGGATAAGGCCTCTGCGCCTCACTTCGCGCTTTTTGAAAAACTGCAGGCTCTGACAGTCCAACGGCGCACGCACCCGACTGCTCCCTTCCTTGACGGCCCTTACCCGTCCAAAAATTCCGGGTTTTGATTGTCAACCGGCCCGGGGGAGCGCATTCTCTCGGTCATGAAACCCGACGTGCGGATTGAGACCGCCACGCAGCTCGCTGTCTTCCTCGGGAACCGGCCGGGCGCCCTGGCGCGTGTCTGCGGCGAGCTCGCCGCCGCCGAGATCAACATTCATGCCCTGGCCACCTCCGACACGATCGATCACGCCGTCGTCCGGATGGTGGTGAGCGATCCGACCAAGGCGCTCATGATTCTGGGGGAACGCGGGGTCCTTGCCCTCGAGAACGATGTCCTGATGATCGAAAGCAACAACCAGCCCGGCACCCTGGCCACGATCGCGGAGCGCCTGGCCAAGGCCAGCATCAATATCGAATACGCCTACCTTGCCAGCACCGCCAAAGCGCCAACCGGCCTCATGATTCTCCGCCCCTCGGACGTAGAGAAAGCGCTCCGCGCTCTGCACGACCTCTAAGGCGACCGTCATCGTTAGGCAAGACGGCCTGACGAAAGCGACGCCGGCAAATTTTTCGGAGGCCGGACGCGTTTTCATGGACGCGAGGCGAAGGAAGAATCAGAATCAGCCCGAAATGACGCCCGACTCATCCCCGCTATGAAAATTGACGCTCTGCAATCGGTCCCCCTTTTCCGGGCGCTGGACGAACCGGCCGCGACCGAGCTTTGCGCGCTTCTCACCACCCGGGACGTCGACGCCGGTGCCGCCATCTTCCACCGTGGCGAACCGGGCGACTCCATGTATCTGGTCGAGAAAGGCTGCGTCGCTATCAGCGTTAAAGACGCGGACGGTCACGACACGTCCCTGGCCGAAATGGGGCCGGGCGATTTTTTCGGCGAGATGTCGTTGCTCGACGGGAATCCCCGGTCCGCAGATGCGATCGCGAAGGTCGACTCTCGGCTGGCGGTTCTGCCGCGGGGCGATTTTCGCTCGTTTCTGCGCAAGAATCCCGACATCGCGCTCGGCATCCTGACCGCGCTGACCCATCGGCTGCGCCGGACCGACGATCTCCTGCGGCATCGGGTGTCGCGCAACGCCAACGAGGAAGAAGATGCCCGGCTTACGGTGGCTGATCGCGCGGCGGACCTGCTCGCCGAATTCGGGGGAAGCTGGAAATTCATCGGGGCTGCGATCGCCTTTTCGCTCTTTTGGATAGCGCTCAACACCTGGTTTATGTTTCGTCCGTTCGACGAATACCCCTACGTTCTGCTCAACCTCGTTTTCGCCCTGGTGGCTGGCCTGCAGGCACCAATCATCATGATGTCGCAAAATCGCCAGGGGCACAAAGACCGGATCCGGGCCGACCTCGATTACCGGGTGAACTTGAAGAATGAACTCCTCCTCTCCGAGGTCCTGCGCCGCCTCCAGGCGATCGAAGCCCGCGCCCTGGGCCACCCTCTCGACGAGATGGAATTCGGCCCGGACGATTAGAAATGGCGGAAGGGGTGGGATTCGAACCCACGGTGAGTTTAACCCCACGTTCGATTTCGAGTCGAGTGCCTTAAACCGGGCTCAGCCACCCTTCCTGGCAAGCGCTACTATGAAAGGTCGCGCCGGATTTGCAATCCGGAAGGCGCCGGGATCGACCCGCTCACCCCTAACGACTAACGACAGAGCTCCTCAGGAACCGAGCAGCATCCAGATTCCCCAGGCCGCCAGCAGGAAGCCGATTCCCCGGCTGAGGTAGCGCTGCCGGGGCAGGATCTTTTCCAGCCCGACGAGCACGGTCAGGAGCGCGATCCAGAGCAGATTCATCACCCCGAGGACGAAAAGCAGTGCCATCAGCGCCCAGCAGCAACCGAGGCAAAAGAGACCGTGTTCCAGCCCCATGAGGAACGCGCCGCCCCGGCCTTCCCGCCAATGCGCGGTAATGAAGTCGAGCGGCGCGCGGCAACGGGTCAGGCAGCGCTGTTTCAGCGGCGTGAATTGAAAAATCCCGGCGAGCAGAAGCAGAACGCCGCCCAGCACCACACTGGAGCTGGCCATCATCGGCGAAAGCAGCGCCGCACGATGCAGGAGCCATTGCGCCACCGCCGCGCCCGCGCTGAAACCGCCCCAGATCGCGAGATACCCCGCGGCGAAAACCGCCACCGGGACGTAGGGCTGTTGGCGCTGCCGGCGATTTCGCGCTACCGCCCCGAAGGTCAGGATCATCGGCGTGGCGGTGGGAAGCATCATTGCCACCATCATCACCACCCACATGACGAAGAGCGGCAAAAGCGAAGCACTCGTCCATGCATTCGGATCGGGCCGATCCATCGTCATCATCGCCCCATCCATCTCCCGGGCGCCCGCGACCGTGTACCACCAGGCCAGGGCCGTGACTAAAACGATCCCGGCGCCCACGAGGAGACGGTCGCGTTTGAGAATCGACGCGAGTGAATCCAACCCGTCTAGTTGTGATAATGAATGCGCGCCACGAAACCGGCCTTATCCGGATAAGAGAACTGCATTTCCTTCGACTCGACTGCGCCTTCTTTCGCCGAAGCGCACTCCGCCTTCTGGAAAATAAATCCGGTGCCGTGATTCACCTCCACCTGCTCGGGCTCTCTCGTGACCGGATTCCGGATCGGCTCCAGCGCAATTCGCAACTCGTCCCCGACTTTGACCGAGCTGTTCAACCCGTCGAAATGAAAATCGAACGGGACGAAACGGGGTTGGTGGATCGTCGTTAGGGTCGTGGCCAGAATTTCGAACGGCAGCCCGCCCGCTTTCCCGGACGCAATTTCCAACAGCGCGTCACGCTGTTCGGACGACGCTTTTTCGTCTACGAAGACAAGCCCGCTGCCGTTGCCTTCATGGATTGCACCCGGCCATTTCACCGCCAGGCCAAGACCAAGACCGTTCAGGGCCAGGCCATCGTGCTCACCTTTATCGATGCGCCAGACGCACAGTCCCTCGCAGGCTCCGGTCGTGGGGGGCGCGGAGAACTCGCAAGGGCAGCCGTAATCGCAATTGCAGGTCTGGAGGTAGTCGGCATCAAAGAACCATTTTTTCATCAGTTTCCTTCCGGTTAAATGCTTCCGAAAGGTGAAAGCCGAATCGCTTGAAGTCAATCCCGCTTTCGGAGCCCGGCGGCAGTCCGTTGACCGAGAACGGATCGAAAAACGAAGATCATCGCCCCCAAAAATGTCGCTCCCCGGGGCTGTCTAGGGCCGAAAAAAATGTTACAATAAAGTTCTTGATCAGGCCCCAAAAGTGGCCGCATATGGTGGTCGCGCTGATCGCAGCCCCAATATCCTGTTGTTAGGCGTTATGCACAGGATGTTCACGGGCTGCCTCAGAGGCTAATTCACCTTTATTCACAAATCCCGAACCGCCTTAACCCAACCGACCATGATCCAACTCAAACCCGGCCTGCAGCCGAACACCCTCGCCAAAAATCGCAAAGCGCTTTCCCGTCGACCGAAATCCAGCCGCAAAAAGAAGCGCGGCCTCCGTTTTGAGCGCGTTTTCAGTGACGCGAAGGTCGGGCCTTTTGAGCAGATGGAATGGGAACGCCGCACCGCGGAAATCACCGACGACAGCGGCAAAGTCATTTTCAAGCAGGAAGACATCGAGATTCCGAAAAGCTGGAGCCCGCTCGCGACCAAGATCGCCGTCTCGAAATATTTCTATGGCGATATCTCCAATGGCACCGACCCGCACAAAGGCGGCCGCGAGACTTCCGTCAGGCAACTGATCCACCGCGTCACCCGGACCATCACCGACTCCGGGATGGCCGACGGCTATTTCGCCGAC
>JALYQE010000056.1 GCA_030855965.1 Verrucomicrobiota bacterium
GGCCTCACCAAGCCGGGCGACGTCGATTATTTCACCCGCGTCCGTTGCTACCAGCTCCTCGTCGGCAAATACCCCGGCGGCACCGCCAAGCTCTCGCTTCTGCCCCTCGCCATGCGCATGGGCGGCCCGCGCGAAGCCATCTGGCACGCCCTCATTCGCAAGAACTACGGCTGCTCGCATTTCATCGTCGGCCGCGACCACGCCGGCCCGGGGAACGACGCCGACGGCAAGCCATTCTACGGCCCCTACGACGCGCAGGAGCTGTTCAAAAAACACCAGGACGCCATCGGCGTCGAGATGGTCCCGTTCCAGATGATGGTCTACCTCGAGGACAAGGATAAATACGTCCCCGACAACGAAGTACCGGAAGGCGCCCGCGTCCTCAACATATCGGGCACCGAGCTGCGCACCCGCCTCAACGAAGGCCGCGACCTGCCGACCTGGTTCACCTACCCCGAAGTCGCGGTCGAGCTGCGCAAGAGCTTCCCGCCTCGCGCCAGACAGGGCTTCACCGTCTTCTTCAGCGGCCTTTCTGGCAGTGGAAAATCCACCATCGCAAATGTGCTCATGACCAAGTTCCTCGAAGTCGGCGGCCGCCCCGTTACCATGCTCGACGGCGACCTCGTACGGAAACACCTCTCCAGCGAGCTCGGCTTCTCTAAGGAGCACCGCGACATCAACATCCGGCGCATCGGTTACGTCGCGAGCGAGATCACGAAAAACGGCGGCATCGCCATCTGCGCTCCAATTGCGCCGTATGAAGCCACCCGCAAAGACGTCCGCGGCCTCATCGAGCCGCTCGGCGGATTCATCCTTGTCCACCTCTCCACCTCCGTCGACGTCTGCGAGCAGCGCGACCGCAAAGGTCTCTACGCCAAAGCGCGCGCCGGCATTCTGAAAGAATTCACCGGCATCAGCGATCCGTACGAAGATCCGGTGAAGCCGGAAGTGCGGATCAACACCGCCGAGCTGACCCCGGAAGAAGCGGCCCAGGAGATCATCCTGCATTTGGAGCGCGAAGGCTTCATCGGGATGAATCGCGGTCCCGCCTAAGCGAGAACGCCAGCAATTTGATCAACGCCGCCCGCGCTCGTCGTGGGCGGCGTTTTTCATTTGTCGCGTCGGGAAAAATTAACCGCAGAGGACGCAGAGAATTTGGAGGGAAGGGCGCCGTCGCGTCCATGTTTCAGACCCTTGGACGCCACAGCGGGCGTCCCTCTAATCCTCCCCACCGAAACCAGAAATCCCTCTGCCCTCTCTGCTTCCTCTGGGTTAAAAAAATCGCCTTCCCTTTGGGCGCGTCGAGGTGCTTTCATGGCGTTAGATGAAAAAAGCGAAACCGAAGCCGGCCGCCGAAAAACATCGTTCCTACAAGAAACCCGTCCTGCGCAGCGACGCGTTTGCCCGGGCGCTGAGTGAGGCAAAATTGCGCCTCGCCGGGTCGGGAGGGCTGCGCTCGCTTGTCGAACAAGCCGCGAAAGAGTGCGCGTCGCTCCCCTGGCAGCGGTTCAAGGAAAACTGGCCGTATCTCCAGACGATGCTGCGGCTCGCGCGCGCCTCTGAGCGCGGCGAATACAAGCAGGTTTCGAATGACGATCTGCTCTGGGTTGTCACTGCTCTCAACTATTTGGTCGATCCCTTCGATTTGATTCCCGACCGGACGCCGTTTCTCGGTTTCGTCGATGACGCGATCGTGGTCGAATTCGTCGTGGATAAGACCCGTGAAGTGCTGGACGATTTCATGATCTGGGAAACCAGAGGCGTTAGTTGAAGCTCGACGGAGATTATCCGTCTCTGAGAGTGTATCCCCCGCGCAACGGGAAAAAATTCGACGCAGAGAGCGCAGACATTTGGAGGGAAGCGCTTCGTCGCTTCCGCGGGATGGCGCGCCGCTTCCGCGGGATGGCGTGCCGCTTCACCCCGTCGCGCCGCGCCGCGCAGCGCCGAGCCCCCCGCGGCACCGACAAAGCGGTGCCCTCTCCAAAGTCCGCTAGCTCCGGGGAATTAGGTAACCGCAGAGGACGCTGGCTGACTGTGACCGCATCATGAAATCGGTCGCACTAAGATGAGCCGCGGCTATCGCGGGTCGCGAGCCTATCGACGACTGAGCTGCTTATCGGATACTCTTGCCCACACGTTTTCTTTTGGCGTGCTCTTTGCGGTGGCACCTGATTTGATTTTTATGGTGGCTGTGGCGCACTTAGTCGGAAGCCCGGTTACTGGCGCGATCGCCTCACTGACATCTCCTAGCGAATCTTTATGACCAAACCCACTTCCAAGATCCGTTTCAAAGCAAAACTTCTTCTGCCGGCGGCGCCCGCGAAGGGTGACTCCTGGACCTTTCTAACTCTGCCCAAGACGGCCAGTGCCAAGCTTCCCTCGCGCGGCATGGCGGCGGTCGAAGGCACGATCAATGGCTGCGCCTTTCGCGCCACGCTCGAGCCCGACGGCCAAAAAAGCCATTGGCTCAAAGTAGACCGTAAGCTGCGCGAAGCAGCCGATGCAGAACCAGGCGACACGGTGTCGCTGGAGATCGCGCCCGCCGAAGAGGAACCGGAACCCGAGGTGCCGGCAGATCTGCGCAAGGCGCTCGCGGCCGCCCCGAAGGCGCGGGCCTTGTGGTCGGACATCACACCCGTCGCGCGTCGGGATTGGATCCAGTGGATCGTTTCCGCCAAGCGGCCGGAGACGCGCGTGCGCCGGGTCGAGAGCGCCTGCTCGATGCTCGCGGCTGGGAAGCGGCGGGTTTGCTGTTTCGATCGGTCCGGCTTCTATAGCAAAGGTCTCAGCGCTCCCAAGGCCGCGACTTAGCAGGTATCAAGCTGGGTTGGGAAGGGCATCAAGCACAACCTCCAAAGAAAGGAATTCCAAGGTCAGTGGTGCGTCTTCAATGCTTCTGCGCGCTTGCAGGAGCGCCTCGTAGAATTCGTCCGCAACGAGGTCAGGCATGACTCGATCATGGAAATTCCCTCCCCCATCTTCTTTCCCGCGCTCTGGGTTCTGTTTGACCAAGACTATGATCAGGCGATGAAAATCCTGGAGGGAAGCGCTTTGTCGCTTCCGCGGGATGGCGCGTCGCCCGACCCTGTCGCAGCGTCCACCCCCGGCACCGACGAAGCGGTGCCCTCCAAGCGTTCGGAGGACTTGCCGGCTGACTCTCCCTTATGCTAAGTCCCACGGCACGATGACTAGAGCTGCCGTCGAAGCAGAGGTTGAGTCGGCACTGGCGTGGCTTCGGCATCACAGCAGCAAGCGCAACCGCGACGCGATGGCGCGTTTCGCCATTCCTTCGGATCATGCGCTGGGTGTTTCGGTCAGCAACATTCGCGTGCTGGGAAAGAAGCTCGGACCCAATCATACGCTTGCCGCAGCTCTTTGGAAGACAGGCGTGTATGAGGCCCGAATGCTGGCCTCGTTTGTCGATGAGCCCGAGCGAGTGACCTCCTCGCAAATGGATCGCTGGTGTCGCGAGTTCGATAACTGGGCGATCTGCGACACGCTCTGTTTTGCACTTTTTGATCGCACTCGGTACGCCTGGGAAAAAATCGCGCAATGGCGCAAACTCCCGGGAGAATTCCAAAAGCGCGCGGCCTTCGCGCTTCTCTGGGCGCTGACGGTGCACGATAAGGACGCAGAAGACGCGCTGTTCGAGAAGGGCCTCGGCTTCATCGAGGAGGCCGCAACGGACGGCCGGAACTTCGTCAAGAAAGCGATCAACATGGCGTTGCGCGCGACCGGCAAACGAAATCTCGCGCTCAACAAGGCGGCGGTGAAGGTGGCGCGACGGTTGGCCGTGTCTTCGGATGTGACCTCCCGCTGGGTGGGAAAAGACGCGCTGCGGGAATTGATGAGCGCAAGCGTGACCCGCCGGCT
>JALYQE010000089.1 GCA_030855965.1 Verrucomicrobiota bacterium
GCCTGGGGCGGCAAGTATCCGCCCTGCGATCTCGATGAAGTGGTCCCGACCCGGATCGCGGAGAAGCTCGGACTGCCGGTTTATTATCCGCGGATGATCCTCGAAGGCGGCTCGATCGAGGTCAACGGCACCGGCGCGCTCCTTACGACCGAAGCCTGTCTGCTCAATCCCAATCGCAACCCGCAACTCAATCGCGAACAAATCGAGGAACGCCTGCGCGATTATCTCGGGGTGCGCGAAATTCTCTGGCTGGGCGACGGGATCGAAGGCGACGACACCGACGGTCACATCGACGACCTGACCCGCTTCGTCGGCGAGCGCACCGTTCTCACCGTGATGGAAGACGACGAATCCGATCCAAACCACGCGCCCTTGCAGGCCAATCTCGAACGGCTGAACAGCCTAACGATAAGCGGAAAGCCGCTCGAGGTTATCACCCTGCCGATGCCGGGCCGGATCGACCGCGAAGACCTGCGCCTGCCGGCGAGCTACGCCAATTATTACATCGCGAACACGAGCGTGTTGCTGCCCACGTTTGCCGATCCGCACGACGCGGGCGCGGCGGAAATTTTGCAGCACGCCTTCCCGACGCGAAAAATCGTCACGATCGATTGCCGCCAACTGATCTGGGGCCTGGGCGCGTTCCATTGCCTGACCCAGCAGCAACCCTCGTTGGCGCAAAATTAGCCTTTTCGCAGCACCCGTTCCAGCACCGGCCACACATTGGTCGCCAAAACCTTCTGCCCGCTGGCGTTGGGGTGGATCATGTCCGGCTGGTTCAGATTTGGGTTGCCCGCCACGCCGTCGAGGAGAAACGGGACCAGCTCCGCCGAATTGCGCCGCGCGATCTCGGCATACAGCTGCCCGAAGGCGGTTAGGGAATCGTCGACCGAAGTTTGCGGCAACTGCATTCCCGCAACGATCACCCGCACCTGCGGCGAGTGGGCGCGCGCGCGGTCGATTATCTTTTGCAGGTTGGCCGCGATCTGCGCTACCGGGACACCGCGAAAGATGTCGTTGATCCCGAGCTCGACGATGAAAACATCAATCGGCCGATCGAGCAGGCGCGGAAGACGGCGCAAACCACCGGCGGTCGTGTCGCCGCTCACGCCCGCATTGATGATGTGCACTCGCTGCCCTGCCGCCTCCGCCTTTTCGGAAAGCAGCGCGGGGTAAGCCTGGGTGCGTTTTAGGCCGTAGCCGGCGGAAAGGCTGTCGCCCAGGACAAGGACCGTCGGAATTTTTCCGGCGGCGGCGGCCGGCCTTTTCGCCAGGGCCGGTAGGGCGGTGAGACCGAGAAGTAGAAAAGGGATGAGGGAGCGCATGAGCCGATCTTCGACTGTCTTCGGGGCGGTTTTGTTCATTCACTTGCCTCACCTAACGGGGCGTTCTAATGGTAAGCCCCCGCCGCATTCGCGGGCTCGCAACTCAACCAACGATTCGCATCTTTATTTATGGCAAACTTCGGCATTAACGGCTTCGGCCGCATCGGGCGCAACGTCTTACGCGCCATGTCCCAGGACCAGGTCGCGCAGGTGCGCGCGATCAACGATCTCACCGACACCCACACCCTGGCGCATCTCCTGAAATGGGATTCCGTACATGGAAAATTCAACGGCGAGATCAGCTACGACGACCAGAACATCATCGTGCGGGGCCACAAGATTAAGATCTTGAAGGAGCGTGATCCGGGCAAGCTGCCGTGGAAAGACCTCGGCGTGGACGTCGTGCTCGAGTCGACCGGCTTTTTCACCAGCCGCGACAAGGCGGAGCTGCACCTCGCGGGCGGAGCAAAGAAAGTCTTGATCAGCGCCCCGGCGAAAAATCCGGATGCGACCATCTGCCTCGGGATTAACGATGAAATTTACGACGCGGCCAAGCACACCATCATTTCGAACGCGAGCTGCACGACCAACTGCCTCGCGCCGCTGGCCAAGGTGTTGAACGACAATTACACGATCGTGAACGGCTTCATGAGCACGATCCACAGCTACACCAACGACCAGCGCATCCTCGATCTGCCGCATGAAGATCTGCGGCGGGCGCGCGCCGCGGCGGTCAGCGTCATCCCGTCGAGCACCGGCGCGGCGAAAGCGATCGGCGAAGTGTTGCCCGCCCTCAAAGGCAAGCTGAACGGCGGATCCTTCCGCGTCCCAACGCCGGATGGTTCGGTCACGGAGTTCACCGTCATTCTCGAAAAGGAAGCGACCGCCGAAGCGATCAACGCCGCTTTTAAGAAGGCCGCGGCGGACAAGAGCTACAAAGGCGTGCTCGAATACAGCGACGAGCCGCTTGTTTCACGGGACATCGTGGGCAACCCGCACTCCTGTATTTTCGACAGCGGACTGACGATGTCGCAGGGAAAATTCGTCAAGGTCGTCGGCTGGTACGACAACGAGTGGGGCTACAGCAATCGCTGCGTCGAGATGCTGGAGATGATTTCATAACCTCGTAATCAACGAGCACGAGCACGATTACGAAGGAGGAACCGACGATGAGTAAACTCACTCTGCGCGAACTCGACGTGCGCGGCCAGCGCGTCCTCGTGCGCGTTGATTTCAATGTCCCGACGGAAGAGCGCGAGGGTAAAGTCGCCATTACCGACGACACCCGAATTCGCGAAAGTCTCCCGACGATCAACCATCTGCGCGAACACGGCGCGAAGACGATCCTGATGGCGCACTTCGGTCGCCCGAAAGGTCAGCCGGTGGAGAAATATTCCCTTCGCCCGGTCGGCCTGGCGTTGCACGACCTGATCGGGCATCCAGTCGCGTTCAGCCACGACTGCATCGGCGCCGATGCCGAAACGATCGTGGCCGAGATGAAGGAGGGCGACGTCACCCTGCTCGAAAACGTGCGCTTTTACGCGGGCGAGGAAGCGAACGACCCGCTGTTTGCCGAGTCGCTCGCCAAGTTGAGCGACGGCCTTTACGTGAACGATGCTTTCGGCGCCGCTCATCGCGCCCATGCCTCGACCGCCGGCGTCACCAAGTTCGTTAGGCAGGCGGCCATGGGTTTCCTGATGGAGAAGGAGCTGAAATATCTCCAGGAAGAACTGGCCAACCCGGCCAAGCCCTTTCTTGTCATCCTCGGCGGCGGAAAAGTGTCCGACAAAATTGGGGCGATCAAAGCGCTCATGGAAAAGGCCGACACCATCCTGATCTGCGGCGCGATGGCGAACACCTTCCTCGAAGCGGAGGGCGTCGGGATGGGCAGCAGCCGGGTCGAGCGGGATAAGCTCGAGCTCGCGCGCGAGCTGATCGTGCTGGCGAAGGAAAAAAACGTCCGCTTTCTCCTTCCGATCGATTTGTTAGGCACGGAAGAGATCAAACCCGGCGCCGCCACCCGCCACAGCGGCCGGATTTCGCCCGAATACAACATTCCCACCGGCTGGCAGGCGGTCGACATCGGCCCCTTGACGATCGCCCTTTTCCAAGCCGAGATCGCGCGCGCCAAAACCATCCTTTGGAACGGGCCGCCCGGGATTTTCGAGATTCGCGAATTCTCCGCCGGCACCGAAGCGGTCGCCGAAGCGCTGGCGGAAGCAAACGCCACCACCATTATCGGCGGCGGCGATTCCGTGACCGCGGTAAAGCAGGCCGGCCTGGCCGAGAAGATGACCTTTATTTCCACCGGCGGCGGTGCTTCGCTCGAGTTGATCGAAGGGAAAGAACTGCCCGGAGTCGCGGCCTTGAGCGAGAAATAACCAACCAGCCATGCGCAAAAAAATCATCGCGGCGAACTGGAAGATGCACATGACTCAAAGCGAGTCGGAAGCCTTCATCACCACTTTCCTGCGCGAGATCGGCGATCTCGACACGGTTGAGATTGTAATCGTGCCGCCCTTCACCGCCATCCCGAAAGTGACCGAGCTGCTCACCCAAACCCAGAGCATCAAGGTCGGCGCGCAGAACATGCATTGGGAACGCAACGGCGCTTTTACGGGCGAAATCAGCCCCGCCATGTTGCGCGAATTATTTGTCCGCTACGTCGTCCTCGGCCACAGCGAGCGTCGGGCGATGTTTGGCGAGACGGATGCAATTGTGAACCGCAAGGTGCGCGCGGCGCTTGAGGAACAATTGCGCCCGATCCTCTGCGTCGGCGAGACGCTCGCGCAACGCGAGAAAGGCCAGGTCGAAAAAGTCATCTCCGCTCAGCTCCGCGGGAGCCTGGCAGAAGTCGACGCCGCGGGTTTGCACGAAATCGTTGTCGCTTACGAACCGGTCTGGGCGATCGGCACCGGCAAGGTCGCGACGACGGGGCAGGCGCAGGAAGTGCACGCTTTCATTCGCCAGACCCTCGGCCAAATGTCGGATGAAGCGACGGCGGAGAAGATTCGCATTCAGTACGGCGGCAGCGTCAAGCCGGACAACGCCCGCCAGCTTCTCGACCAGCAGGACATCGACGGCGCCCTTGTCGGCGGGGCGAGCCTCGACCCGCGCAGCTTCGCTCAGATCGTGCAGGCCGGCGTGTCAAACGAGGAGACCTGAAACCCCGTCAGGGTTTCACAGTTTTCGCATTTTTTTTGCACGGGCGCGGGTATTAGCGAAACTGAGACGGTGGTGAAGGGCGATGCTCCGACATCGCCGTGTTTGAATCTGGGGACGACCGAGCGTCGCCTCCTAGTCTCGTTTCATCCAGACCGGACTCTACGAGGCAGGGAATAATCGTTCCACGAACCAAAAAGAGCCCGCGAAGATGACGCAGAATGATCCGGCCGCCACGACCCGGCCAGCCATCACCGGGCTGCGCCGATAAAGGAGCGCGAGGAGCGGTGCGACTGCCAGGACGATGCAAGCCTGACCAATTTCGACTCCTACGTTGAAAGAGAACAAAGACCAGCCCAGTGCTGCCCGCGGCAAATCCATCGCGCGAAGAACATTGGCAAATCCGAAGCCGTGCACGAACCCAAAGCCGAAGGCGAAGAGAAGGCGCCAATCTCGTTGGTCGCGGCCCTGGAGCAAGGCATGCGCGCCCACGAAAATAATACTTAGCGCGATCGCGGGTTCGATGACCCGCGCCGGCGGACTGAGAATGTTAAGCGTCGCCAGCACGAGAGTGATGCTGTGCGCGATCGTGAAAGCGGTCACGACGCGGAGGAGCTGCCCGACGGTCCCGCCGAGGAGGAGCAACCCGATAATAAAAAGGATATGGTCGGGCCCGATAAAGATATGATGGATGCCCTCAAACAAAAATTGCCTAACGACTGTAATTGTTTTTTGCTCCACGCCCGTGCTGTAGTCGATCTGCGCGGTGTTTTTGTCGAAAATGCCCTGATAACGCAGCGATCCACCCTGATAGATATTTAGAAAAGTGCGGTGGCGAGGATCGGCGGAGAACAGGGCGCAGTGGACCTTGATCGCGGTCTCCACTCCTTTTGCCGGAAACAGGAACCGCAGGCGAAGGTCTCTGCGTCCCGGAAGTGCTTCAATCGCGCGCAACTGCGGTTGAAGCGCGGTGCCGTTGGCAGTGATCGTGAGGCCAGACTCAACGCTCGCCAAAAGCCGCCCCTTTTGGCGCTCAACTCCGGACGGGTCGAGAAGCTGCGCTTCGTCGATGCCAGAAAGCTCGCGCGCGAAATTTTTCGCCGAGGACTCCACGGTTGCGTCGATTCCTTCCGGGCCGATTCGCAGATCGACATAGCTAAGCGGCAAGTCATGCGCGGTCGCCGACAGCGCTACGAAGAAGAGAAATAGAAGAGCGCAATATTTCATTTTCTTTTGCTCGTTAGCGCGCGGCGCGCGATCTCGCTTTGCATGGGATCGAAGTGTGGATTCAGGGCGAGAGCGCGCCGCAGAAGGATGGCCGCGCCCGATTCATCGCCGGCCGCGCGGGCGATCATCCCGGCGTGATAAAAGAGTCTGGCATCGAGTGTACCGAGCCGGAGGGCTTCCTTGATCGCCGCCTGCGCTTCGGCGATGCGGCCGGCTTTTAGCGCCGTCCAGGCGAGCGCGTCGGCGCCATAGATGTCGTGGCGGCCCGCATCGAACTCTCCCCGCGCCAGCGCATAGGCCTGTTCGGTTTTCAGGTCGTGATCCGCGAGAAACAACGCGATGCGCCGGTCGTATGGCGTCCCGTGCACTTTCCGCGAATGTTCACCTAACTGCTCGACCAGCTCATAGCGGACCGCAGCGTCTTTGCTCCGCCCCGAAAGCTGGTAGAGATCTCCCATTGCGGCCATGAAATCCACTACCGGAACGATGCGCACGGCTTGCTCGTAGAATGAGATTGCGGCCGGGAAATCGCCGCGCGCCGCGCGAACCCGTCCCATCGAGCCGAGCGCGCGAAAGGAACTCGGCGCGTCCTTTAAAGCAGTGCGATAATAATTTTCCGCCGAGGCGTAGTCGCCGGCCGCGAATGCGATCTCGCCCAATTGCCAGCGGCACCAGGCCAGCGTTTCGTTAGACGGACGGGGCAGCGCGAGAAGAAGCGCGAGCGCCGCCTCGAAATGCTGGTGCGCTTCGGCCGGCGCGCCGTGCAAAATCGCCAGGCGGGCGAGCCGCACCTCGGTCCCGGCATCTCCCTCGCCCAACTGCTTCATTTTCTCGAAGGCCGCCGCCGCTTCCGGATAAGCCCCCAGTTCCAGGGAGGCATCGCCAAGGATTGCGTACGGCTCGCTCTTCGCCGGATTGAGCTCAATCAACCGGCGCGCATGATCTCGCGCGGCGGCAAAAGCGTGATTGGCAAACTCGGCGTGGGCCAGCGCCGTCAGGCCCCCGAGGTTGCGTTCCGCCACCACCGTGCGGAGCGAGGCCCGCGCCGCGTTGAGCGCGAGCGGCAGGTAATCTTCATTTCCAGTCTCGCGGACGCGCTGGAGATACAACTCTGCGAGCGCATTTTGCGAACGCGTATCCTCCGGATCGCGCTTCACCCGCCCGGCGTAAAACCGGAGCGCGTGATTCGAAGCGGCTTCTTCCGGGGGAATAATCGTCGCCGCGGGTGGCAAAGAGACCGCGCTTTTTGGCAGCGCAGGGGCCGGCGACCATCGCCTCACCGTCAGCTGAGTAAGGACTCCCAAGGTGATGGCCGCGATCACAAGCAGTAATCCCGGCTTGACTAATGGTTGCGCCGGCCCGGCACCTTTTCGAGAGAACACACTCAACTTAGGGCGAAGATGCGCCGGCCCTTGGCCAGACGCAAAATCCGCGCCGGGAGCATCATTTCGCTCGCCGGCGCGGATTCCTGTTACGACAACAAGCTATTGCCGCGTATTATCGTCCGGTTCGTCACCCGGAGGGAAGGGCTGGATCGGATCAGCGACAAAGGGGAAGACGTCGCGGAACGGAACTTCGTTTGCATCCACAAAATCAGTCAACGGTTGATCATTGTTGATCAGTGTGAAAGTGATGTCGCCGACATCATCCACCAGACGGCGGCCACCGAGATTTCCGTAACCTCCATCGGGGTTATTGCCACCTTGTGGACCCGAATTCGGTACATCCAGATCGAGTCGGAGGATGTCGCCGTTTACCTGGTAGATGTCCAGGATTTCAAGGATGTGCGCCTTGTCGGTGCCGAAGTTTTGCAGATCAGTGATCAGATCGCGGCGAAACAGCCCGCGCTTGTCATCCTGGGTCGAGGCGCCATTGTATTCGTCTTTGCGGGGCGCGGGGATGAGTCCGTTGTTGACCAGCGGGTTTGCCTCCCGGTCCACATTCACCCATTCCCCTCTGCCGGTATATGCACCCTCGTCGATTGTCTGACTCCTCCTCCGCTGGGTGACGGCATTGATTCCGATCACAGACGTGTTTGCTCCGCGCAGGAAACTCGCCGGAACGCTGACCACCGTAGTCATGGTATTGAAGCCGGCATAAGTATCGCGCCCTCGGCGAAATCCAAAGAGCGAGGTGTCAGGATTGCCTGGATTCATGAGCGACGAGGCCACAAAACGGTTCGCGCCAGTATCATCGAGGAAAAACGGGTCATCCGCGTTACCGCCGAAAAATTTCGCGCCACTGGTTTGATCGACTGTGATCACGGGTGGCGGTGGCGGAATGGGCTGTGGCTCCTGAGTGGAGAGGGTGGTCTCGCCAGTGAAGCCCACCAGGATCTTCTTATTCGCGTCTGAGAGCTTGATTGTTGCGGTCTGGGTCGTGAGACGGCCCACGCCCGGCGAGTAGGTGACGTCGACAAAGAGATCGGGAATGGCGTCTCCGGTGTTTTCGATTTCAAAACGGTAACGAATATTGTGATCGAAAATAACCTGTCCGAAATGCTCGCCCGAGACAATGAAGCCCTGCGTGGTCGAAATGAGAATGACTTGCGAGTTGTCGTTCGGATCGAGGAAGGCGTACGCGTCCCCGATATCGGTGCCGCGGTCCTGCGCAACCGTGGGAGAATCGATGTGATCGGCTGCTTTCATCTGCTCTGGTGCGGTCAGCGCCAGGGCCCAGAGACCAAGAGCTGCGAGACTGAGCCGCGGTAACCTCATGATTCCGCGGCGATTTTTATTTTTCATATAATATTTTGTTTCTTACTTTGGTTGTTAATTGGAACTTTCAGTTAGAGCGGGTTGAGCCCCGTCGACTTCACCGAAGAGAACTGAATTAGCAGTTCTTTCTCGTTCATCGGCATATGAGGCAGATCAGGACTCTTTTATTCCACGCCGAATGAAACTTCGATCCATGGAGAAAAAACCTGAGTCGCAAAAAGGAAACGACGCGCGCACCATCCCGAGGACGCTCGGGCCTGCATGAGCGTCGCGAAGCATGACGCAAATCGGCGATTCACCCGCTCGCGATGCGAGAACATCGACCCGCAGGACTGGCCGGCCCGGACGCTGGCGTCAGCCTGCAGCGACAAGCAACCTACATATCAACTCCTCGCCCGAGGCGCTCGCCGCCTAGTAAAAGCAGAGGCCGATCCCTGATGGCTGGGCGACCTGATTCTGCGCCTGGTTTCGCCCGTTCGCCAAGAGTGCTCTTTGCCTAACGAGGATGCGAAAGATCGAGCGCGAGCCTCCACTCGCCGGCCCGGTCTTTGCGCCAGATCCGCAGGTAATAACCGCTCGCTTCCGTCGCCGCACCGTTGCGGTACTCGCCCCAGACGTAGCCGAGGTCGCCTCCACGTGACACTTCGCCGCCCTTGGGCGCACTGAACGTGACCGGCATGGTCTCTTTTCGCAGGGCGGCGCCGGCCGCCGCGCTTCCGATGATGGGGAATTGCTTCGCCAGATAGAGCCGGACGTTTTCCTCCGCGCAGCCGGCGAGTTGCCCGGCCCGGTCGGCGGCGTAGCGGCCATCGTGCGCCCGCATCACCGGTTGCGCATCCTCCGCCGCTTCGTTCGGGGCGTGATTGTCAGCGAGCTGCAATTCCGGCGCGGGCTCGGTCGGCGCGGGATTTTCCGAGCCGAGATCGAAGCAGAGTTTCCACTTCCCATTTTCCCAGCGCCAGATGGAGACGAACTGACCATGGGACGCGGCTTCCTTGTCGGCGGGGTCGTTCTTGAGACTCCAGGGGCCGGTCGTGTAACCGAAGTCGCCCGTGGTCGAAGTCGCCGCCAGGACCGGTTGCCATTGCAGAACCGCCTTCGATTCCGGCTTCGCTTCCCACGCTTTCTTGCCGTTCAGCGGTCCGGGCAGGAAGACCATGCTGTCGTCGGAGAGCGCATGGAGAAACGCCGTGCGCGTACCGTTCGCGAGCGCTTCCTGGGCAAAGGCGGTTTCAGCCGCGGCGAGGGATTTCGCGTTCCCGGTTGTCGCCCCGTCTTCGGCCGCGAGGCCGGCCGCGCCGGAGAGCAGAACGAGCGAGCAAACTAAGGAGAAGAAAGTTTTCACGTCGTTAGACAAAAGCTGCATTTGGCGGCGTCTCAATCTAAAAGACGTGAAGAAGAAATGGAGAGAGCGCGCAGCGAAGACGATTGGCAGGCCTGTTTCAGACAGCTCGGCCCTGCCCTTCTTCTCTTCGCCCGGCGCTGGACGAACTGCCGCGCCGAAGCCGAAGACGTTGTGCAGGAAGCCTTCGTCCGGTTTTGGCGGCGCCAGCATTCGATCGAAAATCGGGCGCTCCTTTACGCCACCGTCCGCTCCGCCGCGCTCGATCGCCTGCGCGGCGAACAACGCCGCGCCCGCCGCGAAGCTGCCGTCGCCCTCGACGGCGCGGCGCATTTCGAGCCGCAGTTTACCACCGTCGACGAAGGCCAGCAGGAGCTGGCCGCGGCGGTCGAACGTTTGCCGGATGAACAACGGGAGGTGGTCGTTTTGAAAATCTGGAACGACCTCACTTTCGCCGAGATCGGCAGCGTGCTCGAGATCTCGCAAAACACTGCCGCCTCGCGCTATCGCTATGCGCTCGGCGCGCTCAAGAAAACCTTGCAGCCCCATGGATGATTTTTCCGAACTCGAAGGTGAGTTGAAAAAACTGCGGCCCACCCCGGTCTCGGAGGAATTGCGGACGCGGATCGAGGTCGCCCTCGCGCAACCGGCCGGCACCGCGACAGCCGGCGTCCTGCCGCGCCCTTCCCGGCGCACCGGCCTCTGGTGGTCGCTCGGTCTCGGCCTTTCGACCGCCTCCGCGCTCGTGCTCGTCTGGCTCGCCTTCTTTGTCGAGCCGCCTCCCGCCGCGCCGATGCTCGCGCAAGAAGCCAGCCCGGTCCCGGCCGATGCCTACGATCCCGGCCTGCAACCGTCGGCGCTCACCCAGGTGGTCTATCGCCGCCACGACGAAGGTCTCGTTTTCTCGCCTAACCAATCGGAGCGACCGCTCCGGCGGGTCCGCTACGACACCCGCGAGACGATGCAGTGGCGCAACCCGCAGACGGGTGCGTCGCTGCGCGTCTCCTATCCGGCGGAGCAGGTCGTGCTCACGCCGGTCTCTTATCAGTAACCAGGAAAACCAAGCCATGAAAAAACAAATCGCCCTAACCGCCGCGCTGGCCGCCGCGCTCCCGCTCGCCGCCTTCGCCCAATCGCCAACTCCGGTTCCCACATCCACCCCCGCGACTCAATCGATTCCATCGGTCCCGGCCGCCCCTTCGAGCCAGACCGCGCCGGCGGTTGCTCCGGCGCCGCCCGCGCCGCCCGCCCCGCCGCGCGGGCGTTTCCATGAGCGCGATCACGGACCGAAAGAACCGGTCACCTTTCTCGGAGTTGAGACCTCCGATGTCCCGCGCGTCCTCTCCGAACAGATGGGGTTGCCGAAGGGCTTCGGGGTCGTGATCGATTACGTCGTCCCGAACACCCCGGCCGCCGCCGCCGGCCTGCAGCAGAGCGACATCATCCGGATGTTGAACGACCAGCAAATCGTCAACCCGAGTCAGCTCGGCAAATTGGTCCGGAGTTTCGCCGACGGGACTGCGGTTGATTTCACCATCATGCGCAAGGGCAAGGAAATGAAAGTCAGCGTCAAGCTGGCGAAGAAGGAAGTGTCCGCCGGGCGCGGCGCATTCGGCTACGAGAAAGAATGGAAATTCGATGACCTGGAGAAGATGAAGTTCGATTTCCAGGCGCCGGACATGGCCGCGGTGCGCGAAGCGGTAGCGCGGGCCAAGGATCAGGCGATGCGGGCGCGCGACGAAGCGCAGCGGGCGGTCCGCGGTTTACGCATCGTCACCTCGGACGACGGCCTGACGAAATCGACCCGGATCGACCTGGGCAGGGCCACGATCACTTTTTCCGACGACCAGGGCGAGTTGAAAATCGAAAACGCGAGCGGCCGCAAAATGCTGACGGCAAAGGATGCGCAGGGAAAAGAGCTCTACAACGGCCCGATCGAGTCGCCGGAAGACCGGGCCCAGTTGCCCGACAACGTGCGTCAGCGGCTGGAGAAACTGGAGCGGCAGGAGCTGCCCGAGGCCCCGGAACCGCCGGAGCCCCCGCAGCCTCCCGAAGCGCCCGAGGCGCCGCAGTCGCCCGAGGGGAACGAATCGGTCCAGCTGCAAAGCGCGCAGGGGACGAAAGCCGTCTATTCGCCTAACGAACGGAGCGGCTGGCGCCGCAGCACCTTTGTGCTGTAGACGTTTTCGCGAGCAGGCGACGCGCCCCCCTCCAGGGCGGAAACCGGGAATGGCTCTGGAGGGCATCGCTTTGTCGATGCCGCAGAGGTGGGCGTGGATTTAAATTCCAGCGCGCTCTGGCAGCGCTAGAACGCGCCCCGGAACATGATCGCGCCGTAGGGTGCGCCGCTCTCGTGATGATAGCGCACTTCGGTGCGGTGGTAATCGAATTGCCGATACGGCACGTAACCACCCTCGAGGGTGAGGGAGAGCGAGGAGTTGATCTTCCATGTCGCGCCCACCCCCGCGCGCACTTCCTGGTAGCTGAGCCAGGCGCTGTTCAGGCTGGTGTCGCCGTGCGTGTCGCCGAAGCGATCGTCGGTGCGGAAGGTGTTGGCCTTGATGTCCGCGCCGGCAAAAAGCGTCAGGTTACGGCTGGCCTCGAATTCCAGTCGGGGAGTTGGCAAAGTCGCGTTGAGCGTCCAATCCGGCGCGAACTTCCAGCGAATCCCACCGCCGGGCAGGACCGGGAAACGGCTTTGGAAATTTACCCCGACGCCGAAGACGAACTGCACTTCCGGGCTGTAAATATACGTGCCGCCGAGGATGAACGGGATATTAAACGAATCGCCATCGAGGCGATCGAAGCCGGTCCCATAAAACCCGGGCTGGGCTTCGAACCGGATGAGAAACGAATCGGAGAATTTCGTGTCGAGCCCAACGATGGAGTTGACCGCCTGCAGCGTGTTGGGCAATTGCTCGCCGCCATTGGGGAAGCCAAACGAAAAGCGTTCCCATTGCGCGCCGAGGCGCAGGATGCCGAACTTGATCCGGGGGGTGTAGACGAAAGAGACGTTGGAATAGTACTCGTCGAAATCGTCCACCGTCCGGTTGCCGCGTTGGACATCGGCGCCGCCGAGGTAGGCCTGCTCGATCGTGAACTCGGCGGAAAATACATACGGCTCCTCCACCATCTGGTCCGTGGTGGACATCTGTTTGCCGTCCCCGGCCAAAAGCGGAGCAGCGAGGGCGACGGTGAGCAGGCCGGCGAGGAAGAAATAACGTGCGTTCATCGTCCACTCTCGCGCTGAAAGAGGGTCGCCGCCTTCAAAATATTTTTTCGCATGGCCGATTCCGAAGCGAGCCGCTCGATCCCATGGAGGTCGCCTAACGAATTGGCGGAGACAAAATCGCCCCGCCAGACGAGGGTGGACGGCCGCCCGCCGATCTCGACCGGCCAGAGCTGGTAGAGGGTGAGCGCGACGTTGTAGCCGCCGCTGGCGTAGAAGAGACCATCGGCAATCTGCGCGCCACCACCGGCGCCCGGGCTCCGATAGGATGCGCCGAGGGTGAGCACGCCTTCGTCCTCGATCTCGAGCAATTCCCAGTAGAGATCGGGCTTGAGCGAGCCTTTGCCGCCGAGCAAACCGGTGCTGCCGAGGAATCCGCCGAACTGGCGATTGACCTTGCCTTGTTGCCTGACGAGCGCGGCGAATTCTTTCCCGGGCTGGACTGGATCACGGAGGCGATCGTAGGGCGCCTGGGCGGCCGCGCCGCCGCTGGCGAAAGCCTGGGCGCGTTTCAGCAGGACGGCGCTCCAGAACCCGAAAACCGGCTGGCCGGGCGAATAACTCTTTGCTTCCTCCTGGCTGAGCTGCAGCTCGGGCGACATTTTCTCCGTGGCGGCGGCGAGCGCTTTGACCGCGGCATTGCCTGGCGGGTTGTTCAATTTCGCGAAGTCGCTCGCGGACGGCGCGGACGGCAGATCGGCGTGCAGGTAAACCTTCAACTCGCGCTGCGCCGTCGGATCGAAACGCTTCATTGCGGCCATCACCTCGGCCGGTGTTTTCGGAATGACGAAGCAGCTCTGGACCGAGAGATGGCGCGCGTTTGACATCGGCGCGCCGGTCGCGGTCTTAATTTCGCCCTTGCCCAGCGCGGCGAGATCGACTTTACCGAAGACGGAAAACTCGGCCAGCTCGCTCACCGGATCGGCCGCGACCAGGGAAACCGGGACGAGGAAGAACAGAATGCGAAGTAATTTCATGGCGGAGATTTTTTAAGACGAAGCGATCGAATCGAAGGGGCCGGTCGTGCAGTTAGTTTTGAGCGGAGCGGCGGGCTGTCAACGCGGGCCGGGTTAGTTGCGCTTGAAAAAAAGGCCTTTTCCCCTAGTTGGAGACCGGATGAAGGGTTTCCCGCGTTTTCTTTGGAGATGAGCGAGCCGATAATCGCCCTGAGCGGCCTGAGCAAGACCTACGGCGACCTCGGCGCCGTCCGCGATCTGTCGCTCCAGATCAATCGCGGGGAAATTTTCGGCTTCCTCGGAGCAAACGGCGCGGGCAAATCGACCACCATGCGGATGCTCTGCGGCCTGGTGCGCCCGACCTCGGGGCAGGCCACGATCGACGGCGCCGATGTCTGGCAGGAGCGCTACACGGTGCGCTCGAAGTTTGGTTACATGGCGCAGAAGTTCAGCCTTTACCCCGACCTGACGGTGCTCGAGAACCTGCGCTTTTTTGCCGGCGCCTACCGGGTCCCGCCTAACGAGCTGGACTCCCGGATCGAGCGCATCTTGAGCCAGATGGACTTGAAAGAGAAGCGCGCGACCCCGGCCGGCAGTCTCTCCGGCGGGATGCGGCAACTGCTCGCGCTCGGCTGCGCGCTGGTGCACGAACCGCCGCTGCTTTTTCTCGATGAACCGACCTCGGGGCTGGACCCGGTGCATCGTCAGCAGATGTGGAATCTGCTTTACGACTTGAGCAACAGCGGGATCACGATCTTTGTCACAACCCATTACATGGACGAGGCCGAGCGCTGCACCGAGGTCGGGTTTATCCATGAAGGCGGCCTCCTGGCGAAGGCTTCGCCCCGGATTTTGAAGGCGACCTTCAAGGCGAAACTGCTCGAGCTCGACGTCAAACCGGCCATGGAAGCCCTCGTCAGGCTGCGCGAAACCCCGGGCGTGCTCGGCGTGTCGTTGCGCAGCGGCAGTCTGCGCATTTATGCCGCGGAAGCGGAAGCGCTCCTGGCCGAGTGGCAGCGCGCCTGGCCATTTCCCGAGATCAAGCTCCTCTCCCATCGCTGGGCCGAGCCCGACATGGAGGACGTCTTTACCGCCTACTCGCAGGGCTACGACGCGATGCTCAACCCGGAGGCGTTGCGATGAGAATCGGTTCCTCTTTGCAGGCGATCAGCAGCGTGGCGGTGAAGGAATTTATCCACATCTATCGCGACTGGCGGATTCTGGTCCTGCTCCTCATCCTGCCGCCGGTTTTCACCCTCATTTTCGGTCATGCCTTTGAAACGACGGGGTCGAGCAACGTGCCGGCATTGCTCGAGGACCGGGATAATTCGCCGGCCAGTCAGGTTTTCGCCAGGCAATTAAAGAACGAAACCACTTTCAAGTGGAAGACAGCGGGAAAGATCAGCGGAAACCCCGATCTGCTGAGCGACAACGTGTATGCCGCGCTCATTATCCCCCCGGGCTGGGGCGCGAGCTTGAAGAACGGCGACCCGATCCCGCTCCCGCTCTACCTCGACGGGAGCGACACAAACACGGCGAAGGAACTGGAAGGCCGGATCCAAGAAAGCCTCGGCGTTTTCCAGAAGAACCAGCTCGAGGCGACGGTCGAGGGGCTGCCGGAAGATGTGATCGACCTCGCGAAAAAATTGCCGGTCGAGATTCGGAAAGAATTTGTTTCGGCCATGAGCCAGTGGGGTCTGACGACCAAGGTGCTCTACAACCCGGATCAGCGCTTCATCGAGTATGTCGTGCCCGGCATCATCGGGATCATCCTGCAATTACTCACCGTCACCCTGACCGCGTGCACGATCGCGCGCGAGCGGGAGTCGGGCACGCTTTACCAGCTAATGGTAACGTCGCTGCGGCGGGGCGAAATCGTGATCGGGAAAATCCTCCCTTACCTGGCGATCTCGATTCTGCTTATTCTGGTGGTGATCGTGGTCGCGGGCTGGCATTTCCATGTCGAGTTTTACGAGAAGCCGGTGCTCGCGCTCATTTGCCTGCTCTTCCTCCTCTGCTCGTTAGGGCTGGGCCTTATCATTTCGGCATTTTCCCGCACCCAGACGCAGGCGATTCAACTTTCGGTCTTCTTTTTGCTGCCGATTTTTGTTCTCTCGGGGGCGTTCGCTCCGCTCGAGCAGCTTCCGCTCGCTATTCGTTATCTTTCGGAACTGTTTCCGCTGACCCATTTTTGCCGGGCGTTCCGGCTGGTGAATCTCTATCACGCCGGCCCGGCGTTTTACGCCGGCGATCTCATCTACATGCTCGGCGCAACGATCGTGACCTTCGTCGGCGCGGCCTTTCTCCTGAAACGCATCCAGGAGTAAAGCGCTCAGCGCTTCTCGAGCTGGGCCCGGAAGGTCTTGATCGTGTCGAGCGTTTCCTCCGTCATCTGCTTGCCCGCGATGTAGCGATCGACTCCGCCGAGATAAGTGCGGAAAGGCGCGGAAACAAAATCGACCTGCCAGACCAGCGTCCCGCCCTCGACCGGCCAAAGCTGGATGAGCTCGATCGACATGAAGTAGGTGTCGGAGGGATAATAGATGCAATTCACCAGTTGCCAGGAATCGCGCGACTTCTGCGCCGCAAACAGGGCGAGCTGCAGAGTTGTGTGGTCGCGCACCTTGACCGCTTCCCAATAGCCGACCGCCTCGCTCGCCGGCTTGCCGCCGGCCACAATCGGCTGCGCCTGGATAACGGCCTCGAAATGGCGAGCCGCCTTGGGCGCGAGCGAGAGCAGGCCGCGAAACTCAGAGCCGGGAGAGATCGACTTGTCGGCTCCATAGGGCGGCACGGCGGCCAGGCCACCTCGCGCCAGGGTCTCATGGCGTCGCTGCAGAATTTCCTGCCAGGCCTCGCTCGGGGACTTTGCGTTCTGGCGCAGGAGGGTCAATTCCTCGCTCGTGAGGTGCAGGTCGCCCGCCTCGCCCGTCTGGGCGGCGCGAGCGGTTTGGTCGAGCAGCCATTTGTCGCCCGCGAAACTGGCGTCGAGCTGGAGCGTCTTGAAAGCCCCGGCCGCGCCGCCGGGCAACGGGAATTCGTGGTAGCGGCGCACTTCCGGATCCCGATGCCGGACGGGATCCCAATGGAGCAGTGCACTGCCGACCGCATCCATCGGCGCCTTGACGAAGTAACAGGTCTCGAGATGAATTCCGCGCGAGAATTCACCCAGCGCCCCGCGGTCGGTAACGATCTCGCCCGCCTTGAGTTTGGCGAGGTCGATCTCCGGCAGGAGAGTGAGCGGACGCAGATCCTCGAGCGGACCGGCCGAGGCCGTCGCGCCTAGCGCCAGGGCCAGCGCCAGCGGAACAAGTTTCTCGCCTAACGACAAGAAAACGCTTCTCGGAGCGGCCGGGAAACTCAAATCAGAAACTCGCGGACAGCTGCATCCGGACGTAGGGCGAAGGGTCGGTCCGGTAGGTCTCGCCGGCACGGCCGAAATCGAACCGGCGCTGGATCGAAATACCGGCCCCGATATCGAGGCCGACGTGGTCGGAAACCTCGTAGGTCAAGCCGAGCCCGGCACGATAATCGGAAAAATCGACCTGCGTGCCATTCAATTTGCCCGGGCGAATGTTGCTGTTGCGATCGGTCCGGAACGAACCGCCGACGAGTTGGCCGCCGGCCCAGAGATCGAGCCGTTTGCTGGCGGAAAAAATGACTTTCGGTTCTGGCAGGACGGCCATGAAGCGCCATTTCTCCGAGGGAATGTAAACCACGCCGGCGAGGGGGAGGACGGGAAAGCCGCTCCGCAGGAAAGAGGCGTAGGCGCCGGCGAAGATGTAGAACTTATCCTCCTGCACGACAAAAATCCTGCCGAGCGTGATCGGGGCGTCGAAAGAAGAGAGACCGATATCGTTTTGAAAATAGAAACCGGGCCGGACCTGGAAGAAGGCGCCGACATCTTTGCCGCGCATGTAATCAATCCCGAAAACGCCGGCGGCGGCCTGGAGGTGGTTAGGCACGGGCGCCCTGGTGCTGCCGAAGTCGTAGCGGTCGTAGGCAAAGCCGACGCGGGCATAATAGTTTCCCGTGATTAAAAAGCGGTGGCTGTATTCGAGTTCGAGCTGGATTAGATCCTGTTTCCCCAAGCTGCCCCCGTGATTCAGGTCGCTCTCAAAAACGTAACCCTGCTCCAGCTTGAAGATGTCGAGCGGGGTTTCTCCGACCGTTTTCTGGGTGGATGCGACGGCGGTCTTGTTGTCCATCTCCGTGCCGGCCCTTAGGCCGGGAGCAAGGAGAAACGCGCCGCAACAGGCGAGGAGGCAGAGTGAGTTTTTCATAAAAGGTGGGTTGTTTTAGCTCATTCGTGCGCGTGGCACAAAGCGGATTCGCCCTTTCGCAAAAAACTTTCTCCGGCCGGGGTGGTTAGGCCAGGAAAAATCCCCGCCTCCCCGAGGACGCCCGAAACGTGATTGAAACCGCGACTCGCAGCGCCGCTCAGGCGGTCGCGCTTTCCGCCTTGCTCGCCACGCCGTTGGCGCTGGCGCGGTCGGCTGCTTCCTTCATTTCCCGGGAAAGTTTCTCCACCCGTTGGCGCATGATTTTGCCCGCTTTGAATTTCACCGTCGCCCGCGGAGGGATGACGAAACTGCTTCCCGGTTGGTTGGGATTGCGTCCCACCCGAGGCTTGGTCAAGCGCGGCTGGAAAACCCCAAAGTTTCGCAACTCCACGGCCACATTGCGCGCCAGGCTGTCGGTGATGTGGTCAAGCGTGCGTTGCACCACGTCGAAAACCTGGTGCTGCACCATGCCCGTCTGATTACTGATCGAAACGACGATATCGCGTTTTGTGAGCTTACTCATGGTGTACCAGAATCGTCTGTCGACCGCTCATTGAGCGGATGATTTACACGAAATTTTCACGGAGCGCCCGTGAAAGTTTCGGAACCGGAAACAGTTGAGCAGAAACGAGTTCTGCGTCGAAACCTAACGGACAGCTACGCCACGCCCAAAAATGCTGCTTAGCGCCTGAACGAAGGCACTGCGGCCGAGCAACTCCCGGCGGCGCGCCTTGAGCTGACCCTGGATGACGCCGACCTTGGTGAAGACCGCGTTCCAATCCGCTTCCAACCGGCGCGTTTCGTCGCCGGAAAGGTCCCGCACCCCGCGAATGGAAGAGGCGCGCTGCAGCACGTTCATGGATTTGCCGGAAAGTTCCGCGACCAGGTTCAGCTCGCTGAAGACGTGCTCGCTTTCCTGGAGGAGAATCGAGCGGACATCGGTGAACTGGCCCTCCTGGTCCGGCGAAATAATCGGCTTCGACTTGTCCAGCGCGTAGGTGATGAAGTCGTGCAGCTTCTTCCAGCTTTCGGTTTGCAGGGTGAGCAGCCGAAGCTGCGTTTCAAGGCTCGTGTCTCTCATCTTCGCGCGGCGACCTCTACCATGTGCATGGTCTCGTCGAGTTTTTGCAGGTTATCTATTAAGAGGTGGGTCCAGGGACGATTCACGGTCTGCACCTGGCTGATGATGCCTTCTTCAAAAAAGAAGCGGCCCTGGCGCCAGCGGAATATTTCCGCGACCGCTGGTTCGCCCTCGATCGAGCCGTAGGAGGCATGGCGCACCATCCCGTGGTGCAGGTAAATCTCGCTGTTGCCCCGGCCGGATTTGAAAGTGAACCGGCCGCTGCGCTGGCTCAGGCAGCTCATTTGCAGAATCTCGGCGGCCGAAAATTGATTGAGATTGCCAACCAGCGAATGGCAGGGATCGATTCCCTCCGCGGCCGGGCCGGAGGTACGCTCGAAGGCCGCGACACAGGCGCGCAGTTGGCCGCGCAGCCGGCGATCGCTACAGTTCGTCGCGACCACTTCGATATTCTGCTCGGTCGCTTCCCTGAGCTGGCCGGCGGTCCCGGTGTCTGCCGTCAGCACCACGATCTCGAGCGAAGGAAAATGCTGCCGGGTATGGATCGCCTGCTCGATTGCGACCGCGGTCTCCCCTTCCACGATGAAGAGATCAAAGTCTTCTCGCATCAGAATGTAAACGGCTTCGGACAGGCTCCGCACGATGCGGGTCTCGACCTTGCGCATGGCGTCGATCATGGCCAGCGCGCGGTCTTGGAAAACCGGATCGCCATTAAGAATAAGGAGTCTTGTGTCCACGAGCAGTGAACCAACCAGGAGCAGGAAGCTTGCCGCCACCGCAAAGGTCTCGTGAAGGATTCCAGGGCCGGTCCCTTATTTCCGGCGCCACTCGCGCCGCGGGGCGGGCGCGGCAAAATGATCCGGCGCAATCTCATGCGCCGTCCGGAAGTGGACCTTGGCGAAACGGCGCAATCCTTCCGCTCCCTCTTTTTCCACGATCTTGCGGGCCGTTTCCTTGATCGTGGCCGAAACGCCGCGGCCCAAGGTGAGTCCAAGCCGTTGCCCCGCGCGCTCGAGCCAGTCGATAAAGGACTCGCGCGCCAAAATCGAGGCCGCCGCGACGGCGAAGTCCGATTCGGCCTTGGTCCGCTGCTCGAGCTGAATGTGCTGGCCGTGTTGCAGGAGAGCCTTTTCAATCACGCGGGCATCGGCAAACTTGTCGGAGAGCGCGCGCGGGCAATCCGGTTTTTTCGCGAGCAGATTCTCGATCACCCGGGCGTGGCCCCAGCCCAGGAGGCTGTTGAGGTTGCCAAACTTCTCGTAGAGATCGTTGTACCTTTCCGGCCCGATCTGCACGACATCGATCACCACCCCGGGGGTTTCCCGAATCATCCTGGCCAGGGCGCGGATCTTGGCGTCGGAACCGATGCGTTTGCTGTCCTGAATCCCGTTTTCCAAAAAGGCGCGCGCGATCTCGCGATCCGTAAACGCGCCCGCGATCACGAGCGGACCGAAAAAGTCGCCCTTGCCGCTTTCGTCGATCCCGAAATGAGGCTCGAACATTTCCGGCGCGTGCACTTCTTCATAGCCGAGTCGCGCTTCGCCGAGGACCTTCGGCTCGAGCTCGAAACTCACGAACTCATCGATCCCCTTGCCCTGCAGCAGCACCTTCGGCCCCTTCTCGTAGACCGCGACGCTCAGCTTGTTCTTTTGCGCGAAGTAAATCGTGTAGGGCTTGGCCGAAAACTCGAAGCCGGAGCTCTCGAGCAATTGCCGGAGGAGCTTCACCTGCTCGCCGGTGAGCGAAGCGGTGTAGGTGGTCAGTGGCGGCGCGGGCATGCGGTTGCGTTGCAACGAGATCATCGCTCATCGTCGGAGGCGAGAAATTTTGTCCGGATGAAGCGCGCTCGCCGCCGGGGTCAAACGCGACCGGCGACAAGCTCGTCCGCCGTGGCCACTCCGAAAAAAAGAGCGCCCGAAGAAGAAAAGGCCGTTGACATATTTAGATATTTAACTAATTATCCAGTTATTGAACCTTCTCTTCAAAGCGCTCCGCGATCCGACCCGCCGCCGCATCCTCGAAATGCTCAAGGAACGCGACCTCACCGCCGGTCAGATCGCCGAGGCCTTCTCCATGACCGCCCCCAGCATCTCCTATCACCTCGATCTCCTCCGGCACGCCCAGCTCGTTTCCTCCCGCAAGAAAGGCCAGTTCGTTACCTACTCCCTCGAAACCACCGTCCTCGACGACTCGTTAGGCTGGATCCTCGACCTGATGAAGAAAGGAAAACAAAAATGAAAACGAAGCTCAATTGGTTGGAAGTCATCCTGCTCGCCGCGCCCTTGCTTGCGCTCGCGTTTTATTGGAATGAGCTGCCCGCCCGGGTTCCGACGCACTGGAATTTCCGCGGCCAGATCGATAGTTGGGGTAATAAAACGCCCGGGATTCTCATCGTTCCCCTTACCGCCCTCGGATTGACCGCGCTCCTCCACATCCTGCCCTGGGTCGATCCCAAGCTGCGGCGCCGGTCCGGCGCGGAAGGCCTCATGCCGACCGTTCTCCCGATTGTCCGGATCGCTTCACTGCTGTTGCTCGACACGGTCTTTTTCGTGCAAATGGCGACATCGTTAGGCCACAATGTCGCCGGCGGCCGAATCATGATGAGTTGCCTCCTCGTCTTCTTCGTCGTCATGGGAAATTATCTCGGCAATTTGCGGCCCAATTATTTTGTCGGCATCCGCACGCCGTGGACCCTCGAAAATCCCGAGACCTGGCGGGCCACCCATCGGCTGGGCGGGCGACTGATGTTTTTCGGGGCGCTCATCCTGCTCGTCGCGCAGTTATTTCTGAGCGAGGCCATCTTCGGCCTGCTCTTCGTTAGCTCGATTCTCTCGCTCGCCGCTTGGGGAATCGCGTACTCGTGGCATCATTGCCGGACGCATGTCGCGACCCGCTGAATCTTCCGCGCCAGTCTCCGATCCTCGCTTCTTCCGCCGCAACCTGCAGGACTGGTTCCGACGCCGCGGGCGCGATCTTCCCTGGCGCCGCACGCGCGATCCCTATGCCATCCTCGTCTCGGAATTCATGCTCCAGCAGACTCAGGTTGCAACCGTCATTCCCTTCTACGAACGCTGGCTCGCGCGCTTTCCCGGTTTCTACGCCCTGGCGCAGGCCAGGGAAGCGGATGTTTTGCACGCCTGGCAGGGCCTGGGCTATTACGCCCGGGCGCGCAATCTGCATGCCGCCGGAAAGTTCGTCAGGGACAATTTTGGCGGACATCTCCCGGCGTCCGCCGCGGCCATCGCGCAACTGCCCGGGGTAGGCCGTTACACCGCGGGCGCGATCGCCGCTTTCGCCTTCGATCTGCCAGAACCGATCGTGGAAGCCAACATCAGCCGGGTTCTCGCTCGCCTGACGAATTGGAAGGCCCCGATCGATTCCGCGGCGGGCCAGGCCCATCTTTGGCAGGCGGCCAAATTGCTCCTTCCGCGCCAAGGCGCCCGCGCCCATAACTCCGCCTTGATGGACCTCGGCGCCCTGGTCTGCGTACGGCGCCAGCCCCGTTGCGGGGAATGCCCGGTCCGCCAGTTCTGCCGGGCCGAGGAGCCTGAATTGCTGCCCCGGAAACGGCAACGCCCGCGCACGGTTGCGCTTTTCGAGCCGCACGCCTTTGCCCGGAGCGAGAACCGCGTTCTGCTTGAGCAATCGAGCGCGCGCTGGCGCGGCATGTGGATCTTGCCGCGCCTCGCTTTCCGTCCGAAAGAAGATCCGCTCTTGAAGATCGATTTTCCATTTACACACCACCGCGTCACGCTCGCTGTCTTCGCCGGAGCGGCGTCGAATCAGCCTAACGACAAGCAGCGCTGGTTTACCCGCCGGGCCCTGGCGCGCCTGCCGCTTCCCTCGCCGCATCGCCGCGCCCTTGAGCTCCTGCTGGCGGAGGCGGGCCCGGCTGAGACGTCGTCCACCAACTAACGGCATGTTGCACGGCCAGAAAATCGTCGTCGTGATGCCGGCCTACAACGCGGCCCGGACTTTGCGCCAGACTTACGAGGAAGTGATGGCGCACGGGATCGTCGACCGCGTCATCCTGGTGGACGACGCGAGCAAGGACGAAACCGCGGCCATGGCGCGCACCCTGCCAAACGTACAGGTGGAAGTTCACCCGCAGAACCGCGGTTACGGCGCCAACCAAAAGACCTGTTACCGCCTCGCCCTTGCTGCCGGGGCCGACGTGGTCATCATGATCCATCCCGATTATCAGTACACTCCGGCCCTTATTCCCGCGATGGCATCGCTGGTAACCTGCGGACTGTATCCCTGTGTCCTCGGTTCGCGCATTCTCGGCGGCGGCGCGTTGCGGGGCGGCATGCCGTGGTGGAAATACGTCTCGAATCGTTTCCTTACCTTGATCGAGAATCTTCTGCTCGGGGCCAAGCTCTCCGAATATCACACCGGCTATCGCGCCTTCTCTCGCGTCCTGCTCGAGCAGCTACCCTTGGAGAAAAACTCCGATGACTTCATTTTCGACAACCAGATCCTGGCCCAGGTCATCGCTCTCGGTTACCCGATCGGGGAAGTGAGCTGTCCGACGAAATATTTCCCGGAAGCTTCTTCGATCGGATTCGCCGCCAGCGTGCGCTACGGGCTCGGCTGTCTCGCGACGGCCGCGAAATCACGCTGGCGGACTCCCGGTCGATGAAGCGGGCCCGGAAGCGCCCGCAGAAAAAGCGCGCCACTCCACCGCTGAAACCACGGCCTACCTGGACCATCCCGGCCATCTGTTTCGGCCTGGTTGCGATCACCTGGATCATCTTCGGCCGGTCCATCGGCTACGATTTCTTCAACTACGACGACAGCTTCTACGTCTACCAAAACCACTGGATCAGCGATGGCCTAACCCGCGCCGGCGTCGTTAGGGCATTTACTCACCCGCTGGTCGGGAACTGGCATCCGCTGACCTCCCTCTCCCTCATGCTCGACGCCCAGATTTTCGGGCTCAACGCCGGCGGCTACCATGGCGTCAATGTCGCCCTGCACACGATCGCGGTCCTGCTGCTCTTCTTTGCCCTCCGCGCGCTGACCGGTGCCACCTGGCGGAGCGCGGTGGTCGCGGCGCTCTTTGCCATTCACCCGCTGCGGGCCGAGTCGGTCGTTTGGATTTCCGAGCGCAAGGATGTGTTGAGCGGCGTTTTCTTCATGCTCGGCCTTTGGGCTTACGTTCGTTATGCGCGACGGCCGCCCCGGCCCGGGCCTTATCTCCTGGTCGCGGCCGCGCTCGCTCTTGGACTGATTTCCAAGGCAATGCTGGTGACATTCCCTTTCCTGCTTCTGGTCCTCGATTACTGGCCGCTCCGGCGCTTTCCTTTCTCCCCGGCGAAGCCTGGCGGCGAGCCGGAAGAAAGACCCGCAGCGGTCACGACCCGGTGGCTGATCGTGGAGAAGGTTCCGCTGCTTTTATTGGCGATCGCTATTTCTATCGCGACGATTTTTTCCCAGGAACAGGCCCTCAATGCCGCTCACGATTGGCCGTGGCGATGGAAGATCGACAACGCCCTGGTCACGGTGTGGGTCTATCTCTACCAGATGGCGTGGCCCGCGCACCTCGCGCCGTTCTATCCCCACCCAAAAGGAACTCTGACTCTCTCGCTCGTGGGCGCATGCCTGGCCGGCCTGCTCGTTCTCCTGCTCCTGGCCTTCGGTTCCCGCCGCAAACATCCCTATTTCATCACGGGTTTGCTCTGGTATCTCGGCCTGCTTGTGCCGGTAATTGGCCTCGTGCAGGTCGGGTGGCAGGCCCATGCCGACCGCTACACCTATCTGCCGCTGATCGGTGTCTATCTCGCAATCGTTTGGGGTGCGGCCGAATTGAGTGCTCGTTGGCCGAAACGGCAGTGGCTCCTCGGCGCGACGGCGACGGCTGTCATCGCGGCGCTCATGGTGCTTTCCTGGAAACAAGTTGGTTATTGGTCGAGCTCGGTCCGCCTTTGGCGGCATACGCTCGCCGTCACCACCGACAACGATGTGGCCGAGCGCGGCCTCGGCACCGAGTTGCTCCGGCTCGGCGAGGTAGATGAAGCGATTGCGCATGACCGCGAGGCGCTGCGAATTCGCCCGGGCGATACCAATGGCCTGACCAACCTGGCCAACGCCCTCTTGAAAAAGAAGGAGTATCCCGAGGCGATTCAACATTATCGCGCCGTCCTCCGCGCCCGGCCTAACGACAGTGAAATGCATCGCAATCTGGGCAAGGCGCTTTACCAGAGCGGCGCCCTCGACGAGGCCCTGGAGCACTTCCGGGAGGCGCTCCGCCTGCAACCGGGCGATTCCGACGCCGCCTACAGCCTGGGCAACGCTTACCTCGACAAAGGCGAGCCGGAAGCGGCCATCCCTTATTTCAAAAAAGCGATCGCCGCCAACAATCGGAACGTGGCGGCGCATTACAACCTCGCCATCGCCCTCCTGCGCCACGGCCAGTTCGAGGAAGCGATCGCGGAGTTCCGCCGAACCCTCCAACTCGAGCCGGGGAAGGTCGACGCGCACAACAACCTCGGCGTTGCCCTTCTCCAATCCGCCCAGACCCAGGCCGCGATGGCGGAATGGAAAGAGGTGTTGCGCCTCCAGCCCGGGAGCGCGGAGATGCATAACAACCTCGCCGTCGCCCTCCTCGCTGAAGGACGTGTCGCCGACGCCATCGCCGAGTGGCGCGAAACCCTTCGCCTGCAACCGGGTCGGCTCGCGACCGAGCTCAGCCTCGCCTGGGTCCTCGCCACTTCTCCCGAAAGTGAAGTCCGCGATGGCAACGCCGCGCTCGAATTGGCCCAAAAAGCAGCCCGCGCCGCGACCGCGCCCAACCCGATGATTTTCCGTGTCCTGGCCGCAGCCTACGCCGAGACCGGCCAGTATCCCGCGGCGATCCAGACCGTGAAGGAGGGCGCGGAGCGCGCGGAAGCCGGAGGGCAGCCGGCCATCGCGCAATTGTTAGGGGCCGATCTCATGCTTTACCAACAGGGCATCCCGCTGCGCGATTCCACCCACGGCCGGGGCGGGTCCGAGTCTCCGTAAGCGCCCGCCTCTTTCCATTTGTTATTCCGCCGGAAACTTTCGAAGCTGCCATCCGATGAGAAGCATGACTGGCTACGGCCGCGGCGAAAGCGATCGCGGAGGCGCCAAAATCAGCGTCGAAGTGAACTCGGTGAATCGCAAACAAAGCGATATCGTGATTAATCTCCCGCGCGAGCTGAGCGCGCTTGAGCCACGCGTCCGCCAGGTGGTGAGCGAGCGCGTCGCGCGCGGGCGCACCAATGTCGTCGTCGCCTTCGACCCCAACGCCCAGAATGCGCGCACCCTCGCCCTCGACCGTACCCTCGCCCGTTCCTATCACGACGGGATGCGCGCCCTGCAAAAGGAACTCGGCGTCACGGGCGAGATCACCATCGGCATGATCTTGCAGGCGCCGGGTGTTCTCCGTTTCGCCGAGGACGGTCTCGTCCCAAACGAAATCTGGCCGGCGCTCGAGGAAGCGCTCGGCGACGCGCTCGGTGAGTTGATCAAGATGCGGTCAAGGGAAGGCAAGCACCTCGCGAAAGATCTCATCCGGCGGCTCAAGGTGCTGCGCCAGGAACTGAAGGAAGTCGGCAAAAAGCATCCCGCTCTCGCCGAAAAATATCGCGCCACCCTCCTCGAACGAATCGGCAAAGCCGGGCTCGAGCTTCAGCCTAACGACGATCGCCTGGTCAAGGAGATCGCCTTTTTCGCCGATCGTTCCGATGTTTCCGAGGAACTGACCCGGCTCGAGAGCCATCTCGCGCAGTTTGCCCATCACCTCCGGAAAGAAGAGCCGGTCGGGCGCACCCTGGAATTTATTACGCAGGAAATTTCGCGCGAGCTGAATACGTTAGGCGCGAAGGCAGGCGATGCGGAAATCTCGCGCCACGTTGTTGCCTGCAAGGCCGAGGTGGAAAAAATTCGCGAGCAAATCCAAAATCTTGAGTAAGGAATTTAGTCGCTACGGAATTCTCTTCGTTGTATCCGCGCCTTCCGGCGCGGGCAAGACCACGCTCTGTGACGCGCTCCGGCAGACGCCCGATTTTGTTTACTCCGTTTCCTGCACCACGCGCGCGCCGCGCGCGGGCGAGATCGACGGCGAGGACTATCACTTTCTTTCCGAGCCGGATTTTCTCGCTCGCATCTCGGCCGGGGATTTTCTCGAGCACGCCAACGTCCACGGCAAATACTACGGCACGCTGCGCGACCCGATCGTGCGCCACCTGCGCGACGGCGTCGATGTCCTGATCGATATCGACATCCAGGGCGCGGCCGCCATCCGCGCCTTTGACGACGCGTTTGTGCGCCAGTCGCTGGCCGATGTTTTTATCATGCCGCCCGATCTCGATGAGCTGCGCCGTCGCCTGACCAAGCGCGGCACGGAAACGCCCACGCAGATCGAAGTGCGGCTCCAGACCGCGGCCCGCGAAATGGAACTCTGGCGCGATTATCGCTACACCATCATCAGCCGTTCGATGGAGGAGGACCTGCTCAAGTTTCGCCAGATCATGGGCGCGGAGCGTTATTTGAGCAGCCGTCTCATCACTTCCGACCACGCCTAACGATGAAGAAAAAACAAAGCTCCGTCATCCTCGGCGTCACCGGCTCGATCGCGGCTTACAAGTCGGCCGAGCTCGCCAGCCTGCTCGTGAAACAGGGACACGCCGTCCACGTCGTGATGACAAAGGACGCGACTGAATTCATCACCCCGCTGACCTTGCAGACGCTTTCGAAAAATCCCGTCACCTCCAGCTTCTACGATGAAAAACAAAGCTGGCATCCCGGCCACATTGCGCTCGCCGATCGCGCCGACCTGCTCGTGATCGCACCGGCCACGGCCAACATCATCGCGGAGCTGGCGCATGGCCTGGCCGGCCATCCCCTGGCCGCGATCGCGCTCGCGACGCGCGCGCCGATTTTGCTCGCGCCGGCGATGAACGGGAAAATGTGGGAACATCCAGCGACGAAGGAAAACGTGGCGACGTTAGGCGCGCGCGGCGTCGAGTTCATCGGACCGGAAGCTGGCATGCTGGCCTGCGGCTATGAAGGGCTCGGCCGTTTGTGGAAAGTGGACGAGATCGCCTTCCGCGCCGAGTTCCTGCTCGCGCGCAAAGAAAACCTCATCGCGTGAAGTTCGTCGTCACGGCCGGGCCGACGCGCGAGCCGCTCGATCCCGTGCGCTACCTGAGCAATCGCTCTTCGGGCAAGATGGGCTACGCGATCGCGGCCGCCGCCCTCGAAGCCGGGCATGAAGTTATTCTGATCAGCGGACCGGTTGCGCTCCCGCCGCCCTCCGGCGCGGAAGTCGTGCGCGTCACGACCGGCGACGAAATGTTTGCAGCGGCCGCCGCACCGTTTGCGCAGTGCGATGTTTTCGTGATGTGCGCCGCGGTTTGCGACTACCAACCGATTCGTTATGCCGGGCAGAAAATGAAAAAGGAACGCGGACCATTTTCCCTCGCGCTCGAGCCGACGCGCGACATTCTTTCCAGCCTAACGAGTAGGCCGCACGCTTGTTTTGTCGTCGGTTTCGCGGCCGAAACGCAGGAACTGCGGGCGAACGCGCAACGCAAGCTGACGGAGAAAAATTGTGACCTGCTGGTGGCAAATGATGTCGCGCGAAACGACATCGGAATGGATTCCGACGACAATGAGCTGCTAATTTTTTACAAAGACGGCGCAGAAAAAAAACTTTCGCGCGGAAAAAAAACGCCGCTCGCACGCACCTTGCTAAAAATAATATTGGATGCGCGCGAAAAATGTTTGACAAAAAAAGCGTGACGATTAGTGACTCGATGAAAGTGAAGTTATTCACATACTGTTCACAGACCGCTTCTGCGGATTGAAAGGGGGGATTCCCTATGCCAGCAAAGAAAAAGGCCGCCAAGAAAAAGGCACCCGCCAAGAAAAAGATGGCCACTAAGAAAAAAGCAACGGCGAAGAAGAAACACTAAAGCCGCTCTCCACAGAAGGGCGGTGACAGAACCGTTCTTCCTTCATGTAAACTTCAACCCGGGAGGAGAATTCATTTTCTTCTCCCGGTTTTTTTCTGCCCAAAAAATTCCGGGGCAGCCGCGCAGAATCGGTTAGGGTGAGCCGGTGAAAGACTTTCTCGAAGTCGCAATGGAGGCCGCGCGCGCAGCCGGCGAATTGCTCCGGACGCACTTCGAGAAACCGCTCACGGTTAACGCCACGACCGCGCACGACATCAAGCTCGAGGTCGATGTCCTGGCGCAGGATTTGATTACGAAAATCCTGCTCGAGCGCTTTCCGGAACACGCTCTTTATGGCGAGGAAGGCATCGTCGGCGATCAGGCCAGCGACTATCAATGGGTCGTCGATCCGCTCGACGGGACGGTAAATTTTTTCTACGGCATCCCGCACTTTTGCGTCTCGATCGCGCTCCGTTTTCGCGGCGAGGTGATTGTCGGAGTGATCTACGATCCGATGCGCAACGAACTTTGGAGCGGCGAGAAAGGCCAGACGCCGACCTTGAACGACAAACCGATCCAGGTCAGCTCGCGCGCGCATCTCGCCGAAGCAGTGGTCTCGATTGGATTGGCCAAGACACAGGCGACGATCGAGGCCGGGCTGCCGCTGCTCGAACAGATGGTGCATCGGGTGCGCAAGTGCCGCATGCTCGGCAGCGCGGCGCTCGACATGGCCTATGTCGCTTGCGGCCGGCTCGATGCCTACATCGAGCAAGGGATCAGTCTTTGGGACATCGCGGCGGGGTGGCTTCTGGTCGAAAGCGCCGGGGGCCGGGTGGAGATGGAAGCACGCAAGGATATGCCCGATAAATTTCGCATCGTCGCTTCCAGCGGACGCCTCGAATTGCGTTAACCTGACCCATGTTTCGCTCTGGAATTGGTTACGACGCGCATCGTTTTGGAGACGGGCGCAAGCTCGTGCTCGGCGGAGTGGAAATCCCGCACCCGCGCGGGCTGGACGGACACTCCGACGCCGACGTCCTGACTCATGCGATCGCCGACGCATTGTTAGGCGCGATCGGAGAGCAGGACATCGGGCATCATTTCCCGAACACCGACGAATCGATCCGCGGCATCAGCAGCCTGGAAATTTTGCGGCGCGTCGGAGAAATCCTGGCCGCGAAAAATTACCGGGTGGCCAACGTGGATGCGACGCTGATCGCGGAAGCGCCCAAGATCGGACCGCATCTTGAGGCGATGCGGGCGAAGCTGGCCGGCGCGCTCGGGATCGAGGTGACGCAAGTTGGACTGAAGGCGACAACGAACGAAGGAATGGGCGCGCTCGGTCGCGGCGAGGGAATGTCGGCGATGGCCGTGGCGAGCGTAGAGCAGAAATGATCGGGAGTCGCTCGACCTAACCAATGGCACTGCGTTTTTTCAACACCTACTCGCGCGAGATCGAGGAGTTCCAGCCGCTCGATCCGGCGGGGCGCGCGGTCAAGATGTACACCTGCGGACCGACGGTTTACAGCCACGCTCACATCGGCAATTTCCGCGCCTATATTTTCGAGGACCTGCTGCAACGGCATCTCGAAGCGCGCGGTTATGCGGTCGAGCGGGTAATGAACCTGACCGATGTGGACGACAAAACGATCCGCGGCAGCAGGGCGGCGAATCTTCCGCTGGGCGAATTCACCGCGCCGTTCAAGGCAGCGTTCTTCCAGGACGTCGAGACGCTGCAGATCAAGCGGGCTAATGCTTTTCCATCCGCGACCGAAGAGCGTTTCGTCGCGGCCATGATCGCGATGATCGAGCAGTTGATCGGGCGCGATCTCGCCTACCAGGCGGAAGACAAATCGGTTTACTACCGAATCAATCGTTTCCCGAAATACGGCCACCTCGCCCACTTCGACCTCGCGGAATTGCGCTCGACCGGCCGGGTAAAAAGCGACGAATACGACAAGGAACACGTCGGCGATTTCGCGCTCTGGAAAGCGTGGGACGAAGAGGACGGCGACGTCTATTGGGAAAGCCCGTGGGGTCGCGGCCGGCCGGGCTGGCACATCGAGTGCAGCGCGATGGCCACGACATTGTTAGGCGAAGAAATCGACATTCATTGCGGCGGAGTGGACAACATCTTCCCGCATCACGAAGCCGAGATCGCGCAAGCAGAGGGGTGCAGCGGGAAAACATTTGTCCGCTATTGGCTGCATTGCGCTCATCTCCAGGTCGACGGCCAGAAGATGTCGAAGTCGTTAGGCAATTTTTATACCCTGCGCGATGTACTGGAGAAGGGTTACCGCGGCCGCGAGGTTCGTTATGCGCTGATCCGCGTGCATTATCGCGCGCCGCTTAATTTTACCTGGGAAGGGATGGAAGAAGCGCGCCAGGCCCTGGCCCGGATCGATGAATGGCTGCGCCGTTTGCGGGATAGCGCCGCCGCGGAAACGGCCGCGCCGGAAATCGCGGACGATAAATTTGCCGAGGCGCTGGACGACGATCTCAACATCTCAGCCGCGCTCGGGCATTTGTTTGAGCAGATTCGCGAGAGCAACCGCGAACTCGATCGCGGGATCGATTCCACTCGGGCGCGGAGCTGGTTGAATTGGTGGGAGAAGGTCAACGGTGTGCTCGCTTTTTCGGCCGAGGAGGCAACGACGCCGGCGGAAATCCAGCAACTGGCGGAGGAGCGGGTGCAGGTGCGGCTTGCCAAGAACTGGCAAAAAAGTGATGAATTGCGCGACGCCATCCTGGCGCGCGGTTGGGCGGTGCGGGACACGAAAGAAGGACAGGTCCTGACCCGCCGCGCCGGCGCCTAACGAGCGCGTCGCCCTTTACGCCCTGACGCCATGTTTAGCGCCGCCGAATTTTTCGCACTCGAACACACCGCGCATTCGAAATTATTCGAGGCTGACAAATACGTTTGGGAAGCACTGAAGCAGATCCCAAGTTACCTGCAGTTCCGGCTCAAGCCGGCGGTGCTGGCCGAGCTGGTGGGGAAGCCGTTCATCAGCGATTCCATTTTCATCGGCCAGGGCACGATCGTGGAACAGGGGGCGGTGTTGAAAGGACCGGCCTGGATTGGCGAGAACTGCCACATCCGCGCTGGTTGTTACGTGCGCGAGAACGTCATCGTGGGGAACAACGTGGTCATGGGCAACTCCTGCGAGTTTAAGAACAGCATCATTTTTGACGACGCCCAGATCCCGCATTTCAGCTACGTCGGCGACTCGATTCTTGGCTACAAGGCGCACCTTGGCGCGGGCGTGATTTTATCCAACGTGAAGCTCGATCACGCCGAGATCAGCGTCCTCGCGACGGACGGCATGATCGCAACCGGCCTGCGGAAATTTGGCGCGATCATCGGCGATCGTTCCGAGATTGGTTGCAATGCTGTCCTCAACCCCGGCTCGGTCGTCGGGCGCGACTGCATCATTTACCCGGGAACGAACTTCCGCGGCGTGCTGCCGGGCAACAGCATCATCAAAGTGCGACAGACGACGCAGGTGATGAGCCGGCGCCAGCCTAACGAGCCCTAGAGCGGCGCTGGCGGATGGGCAGGGATTCGAACCCTGGTTGCCTTGCGGCAAACACGCTTTCCAGGCGTGCGCATTAGACCACTCTGCCACCCATCCTTGAGACGCAACTAGAGCTGCAGGCGGCGAAACAGTTCGTCGAGCGGCAGTTGAATGCCAATGTAAAATTCGCCGAAGTCGGCGTAGGCCGCGCTCACCTCGTCAAAGCGCATCTGGTAGACGATGGCTTTGATCTGAAAAGTATCGTGCGCAAAAAGGGTCACACCCCACTCCGCATCGTCGAGGCCGGTCGAGCCGGTGATAAGCTGTTTCACCTTCCCGGCGTACTGGCGGCCGACGCGGGCGTGGCCGCCCATGAGAGTGCGGCGCTCTTCGTAGGGAAGGGAATACCAATTGCGTTGTTCGCCGCGGCGTTTCGTCATGTTGTAGAAACAGACGATCGGCC
>JALYQE010000125.1 GCA_030855965.1 Verrucomicrobiota bacterium
TCCCAATCGATCCGCATCATCGGCGACGGATGCAGGAGATATTTGTGGTACTGCACTCGCGTCTCCTTCACTTTCCCGTCGGGCTCGTAGCGCACGATCGTTTTGCGGAACTGGATTGAGCGCGTCTTCATCCAGGCGTCCCAGCCGCCCGCGTGCGCGATCGCTTTCTCGATCAGTTGATCGGGCGTGAGTTCCTGGGCTTGCGCCAGCGTTGCGACGAGGAGGAAAGGAAGGAGGAGGAGCTTTTTCATGGTCAATGTTGGTGCACGCAATCCGCCGGGTTGCCCGATTGCCGGCAGTCGCAATTCGGGTCGCTGCACTCGTAGTGGCCCGGCTTGATCATCTCTGCGAATTCATCGGCAAAACGGCGACCGCCTTCAAACGCGCCGGAACTCGTTAGGCGGTAGCGCACCTCGCGATCCGGCACGTACTCGACCAGGCCGGACTCGACCAAACCTTCGAGCAGTGGCGAAATCTGCGCTGGCTCCAACGCCACCCACCGCGCCAGTTCCGGCGCCGCCACATCCTGCGCGATGTTCTCGCCGCGCAACCAGTACATGACCTGCAGGATTTCATCGGTCGCGGCGATGCCTTCCTTCGGCGTGTCTTCGGAATTATCGGGCGGGTTCACAAGCGCTTTCCTTTTGCAGAGTGTGCACGATTTGCCGAATGCGATCAACGGCGATGGGCACGGCGCGCGCGACGGCTTCAGTGAGCGGGGCGCCGAGCGCATCGCAGTCCTGTGCCTGACAACCGACAATCCAGGAGCGCGGCGGGAGCGTCTTCAGCGCGGTCGCCATCCGCAAGACGACTTCGGGATCGGCCTGGTGCAGATCGGTCGCTTCGTGGCGGCTGGGTGGGTTGCGGAGCGACTCGGCATCGGGCTCGAGCACGAAGACTTTCCCCGGCGGCGCGCCGCGATCGAGCGCGTCGATGATGATGAGCGCGTCGAAGCCATCCATCAGTTTTTGCACGAGCGAAATGCCGGCGATGCCGCTCTCGAAATATTCCACGCCCTCGACCGCGAGCGATTTCTCCAGTTCATGCATCACGATCACGCCGAACGCGTCGTCACATCGCAGCACGTTGCCCACTCCGGCGATCAGGACGCGCATTGGTCAGGGCAGCAAATCGCTCGGTTGACGTTCCTGCGGCGCGTGGCCCGGATCAGGCGGGAGCAGATCATAAAGAATGAAGAGCGTCTTCACCACCGGGTCCATCTCGAGGCGTTCGACGAGTCCTTTGCCGCCGAGTTCCGTCGTGACCTCGTGGATCCGCCAGACGCAGGCGCGGTGCAGGTGGTCGATCCGGGCCAGCAACTCGAAGACTTTTTCCTGCGTCTCCCATTCCTTCGATTCTTCGAAATGTTTGACCAGCTCCGCGATTCGCGCGGCGTCTTCTTCGACCTCGGCTTTGAGGGTGGCGAGATTATCAGACATGATCGGCGGCAGCGGCGGGCTCTGGTTGATCGGGAGCGCCATTGGTCGCGAGCTCGCGGGCGACACGTAATATTTCCGGGAGCAATTCGGCCACGCCCTCGCTCAAGTCGACGCCGAAATCGGTTTTCACCGGCTGGACTGCGATCACGTAAACTTCCTCGGGCATGACTTCGAATTGTTGCAGGATGACGAGGAGATTATTCCAGTCGATCACGCCCGTCGCCGCCTCCACCACGCGCGCCTGAATTTCCTCCGGTGGCGGGAGAATGGCGGGCCAGCGGTGCCAGCGCATGGCCGGCGGCTCCGCGCCGAAATCGGCCGCGGTGATCAGGATCATGCGCTCGTAGCGCGGATTGGCCTCCACGAAATTGTGCACCACCGAGATCGGCCCGTAGCTCAGGTCGTCGATCTTGATGTCGTTAGGCCAGGTCTCCTTTTTCAGCTCGAGAATGGCAAGCGGCCCGATCGAGCTGTCGCTCAGATTCATGTAGCCGACGCCGGCGATCATCGTGCGCATGGATCAATGATGAGATATGGCGCCGCCGTTCAGTTGCCATGCAACGAGCAAGAGCAGGAGCAGGGCGACCGCGTGAATCTTGACCAGTTTCGGCCAGCGGGGCGTCGCGACCGCAGAAATCGGCGCCGGAGCCACGACGGCATCCTCGGAACGCTGACAGGATGTGGCTGGCTGCGCGACCCTGCGCCGACCATAGGAAGTCAGTCCCCAAGGCTTCATGACCGAGAGCAACATGGCCGCGAGTAACACGAGCAACCCGCCGGTCGGATGCAGCAAAAGTCCGACCGCATGCGCCCGCAGTTCGCCGTCGGCCACGGTCGGTTCCGCCGCGAGACGCGCGATGCCGCTCACCGCCGTCATGTGCCGCAGCA
>JALYQE010000146.1 GCA_030855965.1 Verrucomicrobiota bacterium
CCGCCTCCGCGGCTCCCGCCCCGCAGAGCGCAGCCCCGGGCTGGCAGTTGCAGGATCTGCAGGGTAAATCTGTGAAGCTTTCCGACTTCAAAGGAAAAGTAGTGCTGCTGAATTTCTGGGCCACCTGGTGCCCGCCCTGCCGCGAGGAAATCCCCGACTTGGTTTCCCTGCAAAAGCAGTATGCGGCTCAGGGCCTGGTCGTCCTCGGAGTTTCGATGGATGAAGGCGGCCCTGCTCGCGTGGCAGCCTTCGCCAAGAAGTACGCCATCAATTACCCGGTCGTGATGGGCACCGATGAAGTCTCCGACGCTTACGGCGGCATCCAGGTGTTGCCGACTACATTTATCATCGATCGCAAAGGCAAGGTGGTCGACGGCCTGCTGGGCGCGACCGATCGGGCCGGCTTCGAGGCAAAAATCAAGCCCGTCCTGTAAAGTCCAAACGCCGGTCGAACGCGCCGCGCGACTTTTACCCTTGGACAGAGTAAGGGAGAATTGCCAAATGAAATTCAGAATTGCGCTCCTTTCCGGGCTGGCCATCGGGTTGATCGGTGTCGGCTGCGGCGAAAAGAAAAACGATTCCGCGGTGGGAAAAGAGAATTCAGCGGAGGAGGAGAAGCTGCATTGGCTGACCGATTTTGGAGCCGCCAAAGCGCAGGCCCGTTCCGAAAAAAAAATGCTGCTGATGAATTTCACCGGCTCGGATTGGTGCCCGCCCTGCATCCAGCTGGAAAAACAACTTTTCTCGAAAGCGGAGTTTGCACAGTACGCCGCGAAGAATCTCGTCCTGTTGGAGGTCGATTTTCCGCGGAGGAAGGAGCTCCCGGCCGAACAAAGCGCGGCGAATAACCAGCTGGCGGGGGAATATCGAATCGAAGGGTTCCCTACTGTGATCGTGCTCAATTCCGATTCCAAACCGCTCGGGAAATTCGGCTACGTTCCCGGCCTTGGCCCCGCCCAGGTGATCGACGCCCTGGAGAAAGCGCGGGCGGAAAAATGATTCGTTAGGCTGGCGCACCTTTCCCGAACGAAATGGACGGCAAGCCGACCGAGATCGATCCGATCGCGGCGATGTTGAATCCCGCCAGTTTCCACGAGGTCCTGCACATGACGCTGGCGGCGCTGGTTGCGACCGGTTTTTCGGTCGCAGCGGTGCACGCTTTTTTCCTGCTCCGGCAACGGACGAACGAATTCCATCGCAGCGCGCTCGCGATCGCGCTCATCGTCGGATGTGTCGCGACTCCCTTGCACATCCTGAGCGGCGACCTGAGCGCGCGGACGGTGGCGAAACTGCAGCCGGCCAAGCTAGCCGCGATGGAAGCGCATTATCATACGAGCAACGGCGCGCCGCTCATCGTCGGCGGCCTCGCGGACGTCAACGTTTATCCTCGGCGGCTGGTGCCTGGCGCAATATTCGCATCTCATCGCACCGGATGTGACCTTGCAAAACAGCGCGGCGCCAGAGGCGACTCTCCGCCTTCTGGTCATCGCGCTGTGCGTTGGCGCGCTCCTGCTTCTGCCTTCGCTTTTTTTTCTCTTTCGGGTTTTCAAAGGTCCCGAAAGGCGTTGAACGTGGCTCCATAGGATGAAGACGATCGCGGTCATTGGTGGTGGCTCGGCCGGCTTTACCGCGGCGCGTCTCGCGGGCAAGCAGGGGGCGATAGTGTTATTTTTCATGGGCGACAATGCAGATCACGCCTCGCTCTGTATCAACGCCGGGTGCATGCCATCGAAGGCGTTGTTCCAGCCGATCGACGTGATGCATCGCGCGCGAAAACAGGGTTGGCTGGAGGTGAAACCGAAACAGCCTAACGAGTATCTCGCCCAGATCGCGCGCTGGAAGGACAACGAGATCGCGGCCTTTCGCGCCTACCGGCAAAAAGAAATCCGCGACCTGGCCTGCGAGACCTTCAAGGTCATTCGTTCGAATGCCTGCTTCGTGAATGAACACGAGCTGGTGAGCGAGGGTGAGCGCCACGCCTTTGACGCGGCCATCATCGCCACCGGTTCGGTGACGGTGTTCCCGAAAATCGAAGGACTCGATCCGGCTTGGGACGGGGTTTGGACGAGCGATGAGATTTTGCGGAACACCAAAATTCCGAAATCGCTCGCAGTCGTCGGAGTCGGGGCGGTTGGGCTCGAGTTTTCGCTTCGTTATGCGCGGCTGGGAGCGGCGGTGACGTTGCTTTCCCGGTCCGGAATCCTCGCGGAATATCCCCCGCAGTTCGGCGAACGGATCCGAACCATCTATGAGGACGAAGGCATGACAGTTCTGACTGATCGCGACGTCGCCCGGATCACAAGAAATCAATCCGGCGAATTCGTGATCGAGACGGAAGGCGCGGAAATGCTCGAGCCGATCGTGGCCGAGAAAATCCTGCTCGCGACCGGGCGCCGGCCCGCGGTCGATCATCTCGGGTTAAAGGCCGCCGGGGTAGATCTCAATGCCCGCGGCCGGCTCGAGATTGGAGAAGACATGCGGGTGAAGGGCAAGAAACACCTCTTCGCCGCGGGCGACGTGGCGGGTCTGCGTATGATCGTGCATCACGCGCACATCGAAGCAGGGATCGCGGCCGAGAACGCCTGCAGCGAGGGCGACCGGAAATGGACCAAGCGTTCGAACATCCAGGTCATTTTTTCGGATCCGGAGTTCGCCTTTGCCGGCTGCACTCCGGCCGAGGCGGAGAAAGACGGGCACGAACTGGTGAGTGCCAGCATCGAGAGCCGGGAGATTGGCAAGCTCCACCTGGCCGGTGATGATTCCGGCTTCGGTGAATTCTGGGCCGATGCGCAAACGGGTCGGCTGATCAGTGCCGGGTTACTCTGCGATGACGCAGCGAACCTGATCCATCTCCCCGCTTACGCGATCGATAACGAGCACACTGTGCATCAACTGGAAGACGCGGAATTCTATCACCCGACGAAGATTGAGATCGTGGCCGAGATCGGCGACACGCTCTGCCGGCAGCTGGGCGGTCATCCATTCGCCCGGGCGGACGAGTAAATTCCAGAGCGAATGTGTCTCCGCCGCGCCGGTCCGACAAAGAAGAGGGCATCCAGCGAACTCGCCGGATGCCCTTGTCTAAATCTTCACGCTGCCACCCAGGAGTCGGTTAGGACGATTCCCGGCGGCAGATTAACGAGTTCCTTTACGGGATGTTGACCTGGACGGTGTTTGAGCAATCGCCCGAGTCGGTCTCACAGACCTGGTAGGTGAAGGTCGAGCCACTCGCGTTGCGATGGTTGTCCTTGGTATTTCCATCGTCCGCGGTCGTCTGGACCACATTCCCGTCCCGCAGGACGTTCATGTTCCCGCCGTCGGCTGGAGTCCAGTTCAGGGTAACCCGGGCCTTAGTTCCCCGCGATTGGACCGTCGCCGTCAGCGCAATGTTTCCGCCGCCGCCGGTGGCGAGCTTAAAGCTGCCGATGCGCAAGACCCAGCCGACCGAGCTGGTGACCGGGACCCATTGGTTCACATGCCAGAAGGTGAGATCATCAGTCGGATCAGTTACGATCGACGTGTAATCACCCCAGCGATTGAGACTGGTGGTTTGCGAGCCGGTGCCGGTGACGATGTTAGCTTCGCCCTGCGGCAGTGTGCCGAGCGGGTCGCCGACCAATCGCCCCGTATAAGAGACGCTCGGAAAGACGGCCGGATTGACGCCGTTGGAGGCGCTGTAACCGAGGGCAATATTCCCCTGACCATCCATCGCGATGCTCCCCATCCAGCGATGAATGCCGTCGGTGATCCCAGGCGCGTAGGTGCCTTCCTGGAAGACGAAGGGAGCGCCATTGGGATTACGCACTTCCCACCAGCGGATGCCGGACACTTCGCCATTGGGGCCAACCCCGCCGGAAACCGACTGGTTGGTGACAAGTGACTCGTGGGTGCCAAAATTACGATACGCTAAACGGAAGAGCGGCCGTTGCCGGTAGCCGAGATGATCGATCTTCGCGGCCGTGCCCGGTTGCGGGATGCAGGCGCGGGTCCCACCGCACAGACCCAGCATCGAGTTGAACGAAGCGACCGGAATGGTGTTGGCCAGGACGAAGGTCGAATTGGCCGGAGTCGTAAAGTCGGCATGGAATCTGTAGAGATTCAGAGCATCAGAAGGCGCCCCGTAGGGGCCGTTGTTATCCTGCGATCCGAGAAAGAAATTCGGGCTGCCCGGAGGCGGCGGCGTCGAACCATCCAGATCGCTCGGCAGCAACCCGTCGCCCACGTTGGCTCCCGCGCCGACGGGCGGGACTAGAAACGAGATCAGCTGCGGGTTGGGATTGCCCGCGAGCGCCTGCGCGCGATTAAGGGCATACGCTCCCACCCCCACGAAGGTGACCCCGCCGGCAAACTCGCGGGTGCTGAAATAATAGGCATCCGACCAGACACCAACTTTTGGGTAGTCCGGGAAATTATTGCCCGTTGAAAAGGCATAACGAAAATAGGGTCCCGTGGGATCGCTCGTCGTCGAAATGGCGATGCACTCCATATAAGGCGCCCCAGACGCGGTAAATTGGGAAAGGAGCCAGCGGTCAGCCAACCGATCATATACGACCACCGGATCGCCCGAGTTTGAAGTCTGACAGGCACCGCCGAATCCAGCCCAAAGGGTGTTGTTGGCGGCCGGACCAAAAAGCGTGTTGCC
>JALYQE010000153.1 GCA_030855965.1 Verrucomicrobiota bacterium
GCGGGGCCGTTCCTCGTCGATCGCGGGGTGCCGGGAAAAACGATCGGTTTGTTTTTTGGACTCGCGGTGGTGGGAGCGACGCTGACGGGCGGGTTGATCGGCGGAATCTTGTCCGATCGCTGGGGACGCATCCGCGCGGTGGCGATCTTTCTCGTCGGCTTCGTCGCGATGATTTGCGGGCTCGCGGCGTCCGACCTCTGGATGGCGAGGCCGTCGCCGGCCGTGCTGCTGGCGTGGCTCACGGGGATGTATTTTTTCATCGGGCTCTTCACCGCTTCCTCCTATGCGCTTTTCATGGACCTGACCGATGTGCGTCTCGGCGGGACACAATTCAGCGCTTTCATGTCGGCCACGAATGGCTGCGAATCGTGGTCGGCCTGGGCGGGCGGCCGCATCGTCGGCCCGGGGAATTACGCAGCCGCGTTCCTGGCCATGGCTGCCGCGTCGCTGCTCAGTCTGCCGCTGCTGAAAGGGCTGGCGCGGGAGCGCGGGCGGGCGTCGGCGACTCGTTAGGGGTTGCCGCTGCGCGGTTTCACCCGGGTCGCTTTGCGCACCGGGACAGGCTGAGCTTCTTCCTCGAGATATTTCTTGGTGCTCGGCCAGATCAACCGCCACGGCTGCGCGCGCAAGGTCGCCGTGAAATCTTTCGTGTTGCTGATGGTTTCCTTCAGGTCGGGGCCGAGGTTGTCGAGGGCGTTTTTCAGTTTCTCGGAGCTGTCACGGAAATTGGCCAGGGTGACGGTGATGTTGTCGTTCTTGGTCAGTTGATTGCTCAGGTCTTCGACGTGGGCGAGCGATTTCGAGAGGTCGCTCTCGGGAGCAGTGATCTGGTTCAGTTGTTCGGTGAAGATTTTGAAATTCCCGAGGGCGAGGGTGAGGGGAGAATTTTCGTCGGTCATTTTGCTCAGGTTGGCGGCGGTGTTTTGCAGAGTCTTAAAGGTGGCGGTGGCCTCGGTCGCGACCGGACCGACGATGCCGAGCAGTCTCGCGATCGCTTCGCCGAAATCGGGCACGCGATTGCCGGCAAAGACCTGCCCGGCTTCGGCCCGGCCGGAGCGATCGTTGCCCCCGGAAATGTCGATCGCGGTCTCGCCGAGCAAGCCGAGGTTCATGAGGCGGACGTTGGAGTTCTTGTAAACGACCGCGGTGCGATCGACCTCGACGTCGATCCGCGCTTCAAAGCGCGGGAGCGCCTTCGGGCCGCTGCCTGCGGGGCCGGTGACGGTGCCGAGATTGGCCGCGGCCTCGAGGGCGTGGGCCGATTCGTCGCGCGAGACGGGCGAGTTGAGGGTCTTGACCTGGCCCACCTTGCGCCCGGCCAGGAGCACGGGCGCGCCGAGCTTGATCCCGGCGGCGTTATCGAAATAGAGCCGGTAGGTGACGAGCGGCCGGAATAGGCCCGGCGCGCCGAGCATGATGAGGATAAAGACGAGGACAGCGACCGTGCTCAGGACGAGCAGGCCGGTCATGATCTCATTTCGTCGCAACTGCATCTTTGCTTCCTTCCAGGATAGGGCCTTCGGTACTGCCGCTCAGGAATTGCTGCACGACCGGGTGATCCGATTGCTTAAGTTCCTCAGGCGAGGCGTCGGCGATAACTTCACCCTGATAGAGCATAGCCATTCGCGTGCCGATGCGAAAGGCGCTGTCCATTTCATGGGTGACGATAATCGAGGTGACCTGGGCGCTCTCGGTGAGGCTGATGATTAATTCGTCGATGACCGAGCTGATGACCGGGTCGAGCCCGGCGGAGGGTTCGTCGAAAAGGATGAGCTCGGGGTCCATGACGAGGGCGCGGGCGAGGCTGACGCGCTTGCGCATGCCGCCGCTGAGCTCGGAAGGCATCTGGTTTTTCGACTCGATCATGCCGACGAGCTCGAGTTTTTCGTCGACGATCTGGTCGATCTCGGCGGTCGTCTTGCGGGTGAGTTCTTCGAGCGGGAGGGCGATGTTGTCGCGCACGTTACGCGAGCTGAGGAGGGCGGAATACTGATAGACCATGCCGATCTGCGCGCGGACCTGCTGGAGCTTGCGGCGTTTCAAGCGCGAGATCTCAAATTGCTTGAAGAAGATCTCGCCCGCGGTCGGCTGGAGAATGCCAAGGATCAAACGCAGAATAGTGCTTTTGCCGCTGCCGCTCTGGCCCATGATGACGAGCCGGTCGAGCGGCGCGACCTTGAGGGAAACGCCGGCGAGGACTTTCTTCCCGGGAAACTCGAGCTCCACCTCGCGCAACTCGACGACATGATCTGGCGCCTCGGTCACGGGAAGAAAACGATGTAGACGATGTTAAAAATCGTGTCGAAACCGATCACGACCGTGATCGCGGTGACGACGCTCGAGGTGGTGGAAGTGCCGACGCCGGCCGCGCCGCCTTTTACGGAGAGCCCGCGGTAGCACGCGATCGCGCCGATGAGCAGGCCGAACATGAAGCTTTTCAAAATGCCGGTGACGATGTCGCGAATGAGCAGGCTGGCCAGGACGAGGTCCTGGAAATAAACGAACGCGATATTGAAATATGCGCGCGAGATAAGCGCGCTGGCGAAGATCGCGGCCAGGCTCGAGATCACGCTGAGGCAGGGCATGAGGGCGAAGAGCGCCAGCATCCGCGGCGCGACCAAAAATCGGAGCGGCCCGATGCCCATGGCTTCGATCGCCTCGACTTCTTCCGAGACCTGCATCGTCCCGAGCTCCGCGGTGTAAGAGGCGCCGATCCGCGCCGCGAGCATGATGCCGGTGAGGAGCGGGCCGAGCTCGCGGGTGAAAGCGATCGCGACGAGACCGGGAACGAGACGCTCGGTCCCGAAACGCTCCAATTGGTAGCCGGTGAGAAGCGCCATGGTGAGGCCAAGAAAAAACGAGACCATCGCCACCAGCGGGATGGAACCGACCCCGGCCCGCTCGGTGTAGTGGAAAAAACTCGCGGCCTTGAACGGGACGCGCCCGCGCCGGATGCGGTCGGTCGTCTCGGCGACGGTATTGATGATGAACCAGAACATGCTCCCGATTTCCTGGAGGACGGAGCGGCTTTTCTCGCCCACGTCGGCGACGAGATCGGCGGGCGCGTTGACCAGCGTCTCGGCGGTGCCCGGTGTCGGCGAAGAGTTCGCGGCCATGGCGAGGAAGTTGCCTTAGTTCGGATGTGCGGCAAGTTTTCCGGCCGAGGCGGTCAAACTCT
>JALYQE010000331.1 GCA_030855965.1 Verrucomicrobiota bacterium
AATATTCCCAGAGCGAAACTTTCGCGGACGATGTCTGCGTGGTCGGGATGCAGATCCGGCACACCGATTAAAAATGCCGGCGCGAGAAAAACCACGGCGGATCAGGGTCGACGACCGGATGCAGCGCGGCTACGAGTACCTGCTGACGAAGCCGGCGGGAAAGGATTTCGCCGTTGGTTTTCGGCCGGAGCTAACGCCCAAACAACTGCTGCGCCTCGGGATTTTCGGCGGCAGATACATGACCGATTGCGCGGCGGAATTCCCTGCTGACTGGTTTGAAAAGGCGAAACTTTGTCCGGAGCGCCACGATCCCAAGCTGAATTGCTTTGGCGTGAATGCTTCCCAGCCTCTCGCGGTCTGGCGCGCCAAAGGCTGGATCTATCACGAGGACCCGCGCGGCTGGTTTCAATGGTACTGCCGCTATTACCTCGGGCGCCGCTGCCCGGATGACGAGCGCCAGATCAAGCGCTGGCGCGCCGTCCGCCGCCACATCGCGCAGTTGAAAAAGAACTGCCGGCGCGGCGATGTCACCTGCCGCCCGCGGCAACGCCAGGCCCTGCTTCACTGGGCCTACGATTCGCGCAAAATCTGACTCGTTAGGCCGCGCTCAAGCTGGCACAGTAGGTCGCGTACATCGCGTTGCTCACCTCCACCAGACGCTCTTGGATCTGGGTCAGGTACTCGTGCAAACCGAACTCGAAAATCTCGCCGATCGTCACGTAATCAAGATCCGAGCGGAGCCGGCCGGAGAGCCGCTCCGCCTCGTTCGCGTAGCGGCTTTCGTCGACGCCGGAGATGCGATGGAGCGCGGCATCGAGGGAATCGACGCAGAACCGGATCGAGCGCGGGAACTCCTGATGGGTGATGAGAAATTCCGCGACCTTCCAGGGCTTGACCTGGCTGACGTAAAGTTTGCAATAGGCCTCGAGGGCGCTGCAGGATTTCAGGACTCCCATCCATTGAATGGTGTCGATGTTTCCGCCCACGTTTTCGCCCGTCGGGAGGAGGATGTGATATTTCACGTCGAGGATGCGCGAAGAGCTGTCGGCCCGTTCCAGGAGCCGGCCGATGCGGATGAAATCCCAGCCTTCCCCGTGGGTCATGGTCGCGTCCGAGATGCCTTGGAAAAGATGCGACCCGGTGATGACGGCCTTGAAAAACTCGTGCGGACTGCTCTCCAGCATTCCGGCCGCCTCGTCACTTTGGACGAAGAGATAGAGCCGGTTGATTTCCTCCCACATTTCGCTCGAGATCTGTTCGCGGGTGGTGCGGGCGTTTTCGCGCGCGAGGGTGAGGCAGGAGATGATCGAGTTCGGATTCTTTTTTTGCAGGGTAAGGAACTCCGTCACGGAACGTTCGTCGGCCGTTTGATAGAGCGAATCGAAAAGGTCCGTCTCCTCGAGGGTCGCGATGACCGGCGCCCAATGCTGCATGGCATCGGCTTCGCCCCCGAGATCGAGGAGAAGCTGCAAGTTCACATCCAGGATGCGGGCGTCGTTCTCCGCCCGTTCCATGTAGCGGCTCATCCAGTAAAGCGAATCGGCAACGCGGCTAAGCATGGCTAGTGACTTTCCTCTTCATCGTCCACCACCCAAGTGTCCTTGCTTCCTCCGCCCTGCGACGAATTGACCACGAGGGAGCCCGCGCGCAACGCCACTCTCGTTAGGCCGCCAGGGATAATACTGACTTTCTCGCCGTAGATGATGTAGGGCCGCAGATCGACGTGCCGGCCCTGGAGCGAATCCTCGCAGAAGGAGGGCGACCGCGAGAGCGCGACGATCGGCTGGGCAATGTAATTGCGCGGCTCTTGTTGGATCTTGGCGGCAAATTCTTCCCGCTCCGCCGCAGTCGAATGCGAGCCGATGAGCATGCCGTAGCCGCCGCTTTCATTGGCTGATTTCACGACCAGCTCGGGGAGGTGTTCGAGAATGTATTTTAACTCGTTAGGCTCAGCGGCCAGGTAAGTCGGGACATTTCCCAGGATCGGATCCTGGTCGAGATAATAGCGGATCATCTTCGGGACAAAGTGGTAGATGACCTTGTCGTCCGCCACCCCGGTGCCGATCGCGTTCGCGAGGCTGACGCACCCGCAGCGATAAGCATCGACCAGTCCCGGCACGCCGAGGCCGGAATCTTCCCGGAAGACGCGCGGATCGAGAAAGTCGTCGTTGATGCGGCGGTAAATCACGTCGACGCGGCGCAGCCCTTTGGTTGTGCGCATGTGGACGCAGCCATTCTGGACGACGAGGTCGCGTCCCTCCACGATCTCGATCCCCATTGAACGGGCGAGGAAGGAATGCTCGTAGTAAGCCGAGTTATAAATCCCCGGCGTGAGGAGGACGACGGTCGGCGCGTCCGCCGTCGGCGCGATGTAGCGCAGGGCGTTGAGCAAATTCTGGCTGTAATCCTCCACCGGCCGCACCCGGTATTCGGAAAAGAGAGTCGGAAAAATCCGCTTCATCGTCTGCCGGTTCTCCAGCACGTAGGAGACGCCGGAGGGACAGCGCGCGTTGTCCTCGAGCACGAGGTAGTCGCCCGAGCCGTCGCGGATCAGGTCGGTGCCGCAGATGTGGATGTAGATGTTGCGGGGGACATCGAAGTTCATGAACTCGGGCCGGAAATGCGCCGCTTCCCAGACGATCTGTTTCGGGATGACGCCGTCGCGCAGGATGTTTTGCCCGTGGTAAATATCGTGCAGGAAAAGATTGAGCGCGGTGATCCGCTGGGTCAGACCGCGTTCGACCAGGTCCCACTCGCGCGCCGGGATGATGCGCGGGATGAGGTCGAAGGGAAAAATGCGCTCCGTTCCCTGGTCGTCGTTGTAGACCGTGAAGGTCACGCCCTGGCTGAGAAAACTCGCCGCCGCCAGGTCGCGTTTGCGCTCGAAGTCGGCCGCTCCCATTTCCTTGAAGGTCGAGAGCAACCTGCTGTAGTGAGGTCGCGCCGCGCCCGGGGCGGAAAACATTTCGTCGAAAAAATCGTCGACCTTGTATTGGGAAAAAAGGTCGGGCATTGGAATAATCACTTTGTCAGTGCAGGAGAGTCACGCAATGAAAAATGGATCGTGCGCCGCCGCGCATGAAGATGCCTGTGCCCGCGTCGCGGCCCGCTTTAGCGAACGCTGGCTGCGCATCTATGCCGGCCGGAAACTGCGGAGCGATCCGGTCTTTCCCGCTGCCTTCGAGTTGTTTGGCGATTCGGAGCAGCCGCTGGTCGATGTCGGCTGCGGGGTCGGGCTGCTCGCGTTTTATTTGCGGGAACGCAATTTCCGGCCCGCGATCCGCGGGCTCGACCGCGATGGCCGCAAGATCAAGCGGGCCCGGGCGACCGCGCTCGGCCGATATCGCGACCTGGAATTCATCGAGCAGGATGTGAGCGAACCGATCGCCGGGACGGGCAACATCGTCCTCTTCGATCTCCTGCATTATCTTCCGCCTAACGACCAAGCCGTCCTCCTCACCCGGCTTGCAGAGCGGGTCGCGCCCGGCGGGATGCTGGTGATTCGCGATTGTCCGCGCGACCGGAATGCGCGCTTTTGGCTAACCCATTGGGCCGAGCGTTTTGCCCAGGGAACGACCTGGAACATCCGGGTGGCCCTCCATTTCCCGACCCGCGAAGCGATCTTCGCCGCTTTTCCTGAGGAACAATTTTGCCGGACGGTCGCGCCGCTTTGGGGCCGGACGCCCTTCAACAATCACCTCTTCATCTTCCGCCGCCGTCCGATTGGATGATGGCTGCGCTATTTCCGGGGAGCGCGGGCGCCCCGCCCGCACTTTTTGGCGCCTCGCCAAAAAGCTCTCCGCGTTCAAAGTGAATCTTTAGCGCGGCCCATCCATCGCGCCGCACGGTGTCCCGCGAGGCGCGTGACACAGCGGGCGAGGCGCGGGCGCTCCCCGGAAAGGCCCCCCGCTACGAGCCAGGCCCGGCCAAGGCGTCTTCGCCAGGCAAGACGCAGCGGTAATTAGCCTTCGTTAGGGCAGCGAGCGTCAGCTCCAGGCAGCGCGGATGAAAATCGGGCGCGCTTTCCGTGCGATGGCCTTCGTGCAAAAGCAGGATCGCGCCCGGCTGAACCCGGCCCATGATGCGCGCCGCGACCGCTTCCGGATCATTGCTCACCGTGTCGAGGCCGCGCACCGTCCAGCCGATCAGCCGCAGTTGGCGGCGGGCGAGCGCAAGATGAACGAAAAAGTTTTTCATCCCGGCGGGCGAGCGAAAATACGGCCCCAGGATTCTGGCCTGGTCAATCTCGGAGGCAATGCGCGCCGGCGGCAGGCACCAAAACGTCCCGCTCGGATGGGAGAAGGTGTGATTCGCAATTTCATGACCGGCGGCCTGGATGGCCGCGAGTTCGTTAGGGAATTTCGCCGCCCGTTTCCCGATGACAAAAAAAGTCGCGCGGGCGTCGAAGCGTTTGAGCAGTTCGAGCATCCGCGGCGTATGCACTGGATCCGGTCCGTCATCGATCGTGAGCCAGACTTCGCGTTCCCTGGATTCGAAGCGCGTCACGACCGGCCCCCACCACTGGCAGTTCGCCACCAGCGTCGGGAAAAGGATCAGCATGTGGGAGAGAAAGAGCACGCCCAGCGCGAGGAGTGGATGAAACGCCACCAGTGCGAGGAAGAAGATCGCCGCGCCGATGGCAAAGCCGAGAATCAGCCTACGGTTCATGCTGGAATTTGAGGATGAGGAGGGCGAGGAGGTTGCAAGCCAGAAGCCCGAGCCAAAACCCGCCTAACGACTTGATCCAGACGCATTCGTCCCGCAAAAAGAAGAGCGCGATCCCGCTCGTCAGGGCCATGAAGGCGAAATGCTGCAACGAATTGTTCGTCGGCGCGGTATAGAGCCCGAGCCGGCGCAGGAGCGCGGCAACTCGGGCGTTGACGAAATAGAGAGGCAAATAAGCGATCCAGACCGCGAAGGGCACGAGCAGCAGAAACAGGCCCTGGAGGAGGCCTGGCCTAACGAAAGGGAACAGGAGCCGGCCCGCGAAAACGCAGCTCATGCCGAAGACCAGGATCCCGAACCCGTACGCTTCCCAGCGGCTGAGTTCGGCCTTTCGCGGGGCGCGGCCGGCGAGCCGCGCGAGCAGGCGCGGGAGGGCAAAGGCGTAGCCGATCTGATCTGGCGCGGCGGCATTCATCGCTCGGGAAAAATCGGGACTAACGAAAACCATTGCGACCAGTTCGGCGCAATCACCGCTTCCAGCGTGCGGCACCATTCGCGCATCGCCTCCTCGATCACGGCATCGCGGCCGCGTTCGTCGCGCCGGCAGTGTAGCGGCGCGCGGGCGATGATTTTGTAGCGGTGAAATTTGGCCCGGATAATGAAGAGCGGATAAATTGGCGCCTGGGCGACGAAGGCGAGCATGAAAGGGCCGTCCGGCAGCATGACCTCTTCGCCAAAGAGACGCGCCGGGCGCTGCGAGACATGCGCCACCGCGCGATCGCCCTGGATGGAAACAATCTCGCCCGCGCGGATGGCGTTGAGCAGGGCAAAAGGCAGCGCCATGCTGGCCGTGTTGTAGGCCACCTTAACCGCGCCCGCGCCCGCTCGTTCGAGCGATTCGTCGAGGTGTTTCGCGGTTTCGACATCCGCTTCCGGCGCGCGCACCATCCGGATACCGCGCTGAAAACGTTCCGCGAATATGGCCGCGCCGAGATCGTAATTTCCCATGTGCGCCGTGAGCAGGATAGCGCCCTGCGCGGCGGCCAGTTCCTCGAGGAAAGGCGCGCCTTCCAGTTCGTAGGCGAACTCAGTCTTGGCGAGCTTGTGATCGGCCGCGTCGGCAATCGTCCAGGCAAAGTTGTAGAGCGTGCACCAGGCGCGGCCGAGATTGAGGAGCGGATTCGAGCCCGGTAAAACCACCCGCAGATTGCCGAGGATGGCGCGCCGCGCCGGGGCGGCGAAGAAGAAGAAAAAGGTCGTACAGAAAAAGATCATGACCGGCCGGAGATAGAACGGCACGTTCGTGAGGGCGAAGTCGAGTAGTTGCCGCCAATAGAGGCCGCGAACCGCGAAGCGGCGCCGCCAACC
>JALYQE010000188.1 GCA_030855965.1 Verrucomicrobiota bacterium
ACGCCAAATAGGTTGCGCGCCCGACAGCGCGTGGCTTACGATTTTCCTTTCGGGAACAACACAAATTGTGAAATCAAACATCCTCGCTTCGCTCACTCTCGCCACAGTCTTTGCCTTCCAACTGAGCGGTTGTGGCGGGGGCAAGGCGACGGAACCCGCGACACCAGCGGCCCCGAGGAATGAGATTGATGTCATGATCGACCGTTATGAAGATGCCTCCGGAGATTGTTTGCGGATGGCGAAGAAGCACACGACCGGCGATGTAAGCGTCACGGTCCTGCTCATCGTCGCCCGCAAGACCTTCCAGAACGAAGGAGTCCAGCTGCAACAGTCTGCCGCAAAGATGAGCCCGGCACAGTCGCAGCGGGTGGCCGCCATCGCCGCCAAGACGGCGCCCTGCCTGGGACCGTAATCGAACGGCGACGTGGCCTCTAGTAATCTGGCGCATTGGCACGGTCGGGCGTGCATGACGCCGGGATTACGATGCTGTCAGAAATCGGGTTCCCCATTGAAGCGCGCTTTCGAAGTCGGAGATTATGGCTGTGAAGAAGGAATTCAATTCTCCGGCGACCGGGACGGCAGAGACGCTTCCGGCGCATTATTTCGGGCTCAAAGCCATTTTCATTGAACCGCTGCTGATTCTTGGCTCGTCCATTTTCTGGCTGGCGGTTCTGCCTTTCGCGGGGCTAGTCTGGTCCGCGGTCGTGCTCTGGAAGCTCTACGGCGTCCACGCCTCGCAACGCTCTCCCGCCCGGCAGAGGCATTGCGACGAGTCCCTCGCCACGGCACAGGCGAGGTGACCGATTATCAGCGCGCCAGCTGGATCGAAGATACGCGCTAAACGGCGTTAAATCCCCGCCTGGAAGAGCGTTTTCGCGGGTCCGAAAATATTTTTCGCGCAAGGCACGGAAACTTCTGCTCTCTTGCTTCGTGCGCGTACTGATCGCTGATGATGAAAAAGGCTTTTCGACCGTGCTGGCCGATCTCGTGCGCTCCTGCGGACACGAGGTGGTGGCAGTAGTGCACTCCGGCCTGGACGCCATCCGCGCTTATCGGCAGCAAAAGCCGGATGTGGTCCTGATGGATTTCGCGATGGCGCGGCTCAATGGCCTGACCGCCTGCCGCAACATCCTAAGCGACGACCCCGACGGATGCGTCCTTTTCCTTTCCGGCCTGAGTGAACGAGCGGAATTAACCCCGCAATCCTCCGGCGCGCAGGCGGTGCTGCAAAAGCCGATCACGCGCGCTCGCCTGGAGGAAGCCCTGCGGGAGGCTGCGTTGCGGCGGGACTCCGGGATGAAAAAACCCGGCGCGGTTTCGGCCGATTCGTCGGGCTAGCGGGGCGCTACTTCGAATAGCCCGTCTGGCTCACGGTCGTGGTCGTGACCCTGGCCGCCTTCAGGCTATCGCGCGAACTGTGCACCTCGTAGCGGATCACCCGGCCATCGGGGCTGAGGACGACGAAGAGGTGCTGCGCATCGATATTCATCCCGCCAAGAAAAGAGCCGATGAGCGGAATGTAGGATTGGACCGGCGCCGGGACGGAGCGCAACCAGTCGATCGTGATGCGATGGGCCAGGTCGGTCGTGCGCGTGGTGGGCGTGCCGAAAAGAGCCACCAGTTCCGTCTCGGTCGTCTGGCCGATCTGGATTTGGTTGATCTTCGCCTGCGTGATCCGCGGCGGGAACCAGGCCCAGGTCGTTAGGCAGGAGGAAAGAAGAAGTGCGCAGACAAGGAATTTGGTTTTCATGTGGTGACGGCGCTTATTCTGCACCAAACGTCGCCGTGATGCAGCAAAATCGTTTTCGCCGACCGCGAAGCTGGCGCATTCTCTCAATTGGAGGAACCCGCGAGCCAATTGATCGACCTTAGCCATTGCGTCGAGGACGGGATGATCACTTACAAGGGCCTGCCCGCCCCGGTCATCTGCGATTACCTCAGCCGGGAAGCCTCGCGCGCCCGCTACGCGCCGGGCACGGAATTCCAGATCGGGAAGATTGAGATGGTGGCCAACACCGGCACCTACATCGACAGCCCCTTCCATCGTTATGCGGATGGTTGCGATCTTTCCGAGCTCAAGCTGGAGAGTTTGGCCAACCTCGATTGCGTGGTCGTGCGCGCTACCGCGGGCGACGAGCGCGCCATCGACGAGACGGGCGTGATCGGAGATCTGCGCGGAAAGGCCGTGCTTTTTCATACCGGTTGGGATGCGCATTGGCGGACCGATCAATATTTCGAAGGTCACCCGTATCTCACGGCGCGACTCGCGGCCGAATTGGTCGCGGCCGGCGTGACCCTCGTCGGGATCGCTTCGTTTAACATCGACTGCACCGATACCGGAGAGCGCCCGGTCCATTCGGTCTTGCTCGGCGCGGGCATCCCGATCGTCGAGCACCTGCGCGGGCTCGAAGCTCTGCCCGATCGCGGGGGCGCTTTCCTGACGTGCGCCTCAGCGCTGGGTGGCCTTGCGATACTCCTCCAGCGCTTCCGGCATCCAGCCTTGCAATTGCTGAATGCGGTGGCCATGCGCCGGATGGGTCGAGAGAAACTCCGGCGGTTGCGCGGAGCTGCTCCGCTCCATTCGTTCCCAAAAACGAATGCTCTCCCGCGGGTCGTAGCCGGCGCGCGCCATGTAGATGAGTCCGACGCGGTCCGCTTCAGATTCATGCTGGCGCCCGAACGGCATGAGAATGCCAAACTGCGCCCCGGCCCCGAGCGCGCCCATCACGGCGCGTTGTTTGTCGTAATCCATGTCGGAAAGCGAAACCGCGATTCCGGTCATGGCGGTCTGCGCGAGGTTTTGCTGCAAGACGCGCTGCGCGCCGTGGCGCGAAGTGGCGTGCGCCATTTCGTGGCCGAGCACCGTTGCGAGGCCGGCGTCATCCTGGGCAATCGGGAGAATGCCGGAGTAAACTACAATCTTCCCGCCCGGCAGGCAGAAGGCATTCACTTGGTTGTCGCGGATGAGCGACTCGCGCCAATCAAAGCCGCGCCCCGCCGTCCCGGTGGCGCTCGCAAGACGAGCCGCGACCCGCTTGACCATCTCGCTCTCCGGGCCGGCCTCGATCGCCTGCGCCTGCGCCAGGACCTGCTGGTAACTTTGCAGCCCGAGCGCCGATTCCTGCTCGGTCGAAAGGCCGACGTGGCTCTCCCGGCCGGTCTCCGGGTTCACGAACTTCTCCGAGCTAAAGTATTGATAGGCGAAAAAGATCCCCGCGATGAGAATCGGGAGCCATTTGATGTTGCGGCGGTTCATGACGGGTCCTCGCTGGTTTCGGTTTTCTGCTGAATCAACAACTCGGCGACTAACGGAAAGTGATCGGACGCCACCCGCGCCACGGCCGTGCGATGCACCGTGACGCTGAGCGGATGGAGGGCGGCATTCACAAAAATGTGATCGACCGCCAGCACGGGAAACGAGGTCGGAAAAGTCCGGTAGCCGCCCCGCGGCCGGACGAGCTGACGGACATCACGCAGATGCCGGCTCAGCATTCGGTGCGGACGTGAACCAGGCAGGCTGTTGAAATCGCCGAGCAGGATGAGCGGCGCGCCACCGTTGCTCGCCGCCAGCCAGTCCGTGCTGGTGAGCAACTCGGCCTGCAACCTCCGTTCACTCCGGCCGAGACCGAGATGCGTGTTGATCACGTGCACCGGGCCATGCTCCGTCAGCACATCCATCCCGACTGCCGCCCGCTGTTCGCGGCAAAAAAAAGTTCCCAGGCCCGGCAGACATTCCGCGCGCCGCAGGGTGAGCGGATGCCGGCTCAGAATGGCATGGCCATAATGTTCATCGCCGTGCTGCATCGCGGCATGAAAATGCCGGTGCCAGCCCAGCTCCTCCGCGATCGCGGCAGCCTGGTCGATTCCTGCGGAGCGTTGCCGGCTCAAATCGAGTTCCTGGAGACCGACGACATCCACGCCAAGCTCGGCGATCACCTCCGCGATCCGCGCCTCCGAGCGTTGCTTATCCGTCCCGACACAGCCGTGGACGTTGTAAGTCGCCACCCGCAGCTTCGATTCGGAGGAATTTTCGGGCATCGTTAGGCCAAGCCGCGCCGGTCACATCTGCGAACGGAAGATCGACATCGCGCGTCCTTTGACTTTCTCCCGCCACGGCCGGCGATGCCAGTCCGCGAGCGTGACCTCGCGGGAATGCTCCTTGTCGTCATCGAAAACCCGCGCGTGTTTTGCGACGAAATTCTTGTCGAGCACGTTCAGGTTCGCCTCCTCGTTCAACGACATCGAGCGATTGTCGAGATTGGCCGACCCGACCGAAGCCCAGCAGTCATCCACCAGGAGATATTTGCAATGGAACCGCGCCGGCTGGTACTCGTAAAAGCGCGCCCCGGCCTCGAGCAGCGGTTCCCAGAGCGATTTGCCGACGGCGCGGACGATGTGCGCGTCGATGTCCCAACCCGGCGTGATGATGTCGATCTTCACCCCGCGCCGGAGCGCGGCGATGAGGGTCTGCTTCGTCAGGTAATCTGGAATGAAATAGGCATTCGCGATCCGGATGCGCTCGCGTGCGGCCGCGATCGAGACCAGAAGCATGAGGCGCGCGCTATCGGAGCCTTCGCCGGCGGAACTTTTAAAAACCTGGCAGCGCTGTTCCCCCGCTTCCTCCAGCTTCGGAAAATAAAGATCGCCATGCAGAAGCTCGGAGCGGGTTTGCATCCAGTTATCCATGAACGCCTGTTGCAGTTGGGCCACGACCGGGCCTTCCACCTGGTAATGCGAGTCGCGCCACCAGCCCTGGGTGCAGCCGTCTCCCTGCCAGTCGTCGGCAATCCCTACCCCGCCGATGAAGCCAAGCTTGCCGTCGACCACGAGCAGCTTGCGATGGGTTCGGAAATTGATCCGGCCCTGCAGGAAGCGAAAAATTTCCACCGCCACGCCGGCTTCTTTCAGCCGCGTGATCGCGCGGCCGTGAATGGCGTCGGAACCCATCGCATCCTGGAGGAAATGCACTTTCACCCCGGCCCGCGCGCGCTCCGCGAGCGCGGCGGCGAATTGATCGGAGACGGCGCCTTCTTTCCAAAGGAAATTCTCGAAGGTAATCGTGCGTTGCGCGGAGCGGATGGCCGCGAGCATGGCCGGGAAAATCTGCTCGCCGTTTTCGAGCGGGGTGATTTTGTTGCCTTCCACCAGCGGCGGCCCGAGCAGGTGGCCCATGATGCGGACGAAGACGTCGTCGCCGACATCGTAATCGGCACTGATGGGATGGCCGATCTTTTTTTCCGCCGGGAAGAAATTCCGCGCCACAAAGAGGGTTGCGAGGCCGCTCGCGGCGGCCGTGCCGAGCAGCATCGGCCATGGCGGCGGAACGGGGCGGCGAGACAACTTCATTTAAATTCAATCGCAGCCCGCGCCAGTTTCGATCCCCTTTACCGGCAACAGTTTGGCCTGATCCCTTCGCGTCAAAGCTCGGCGCGGTGTATCGAAAAGGACGTGGAGAGAAGAAGCAGCGCCCTAACGACTCATCACGCGCAATGACCAAACGAAGCGCCAAACCGCAACCGCCGGGCACGCGCTCTTCCTGGGCGGTGCCGCTCTTTCTTTTGGCGGCGTTCGGCCTTGGCGTCGCCACCACCTGGCTGGTGATGCGCGGCTCGCCTAACGATTCGGCCCGGCCCGTGATCCAGAGCTTTCTCCCGCCCGGGAGCGTGCCCTCTCCTCCCCTGCCCGCTCCCGGCGCGTCACCCGCGGCCGCCGCGCCGCCCGATGTTTCACAGCTCGCCCCAGCCGACGCCGCGCGCACCTTGGGCAACTGGAATTACGACCGGCAGAACTGGCCGCACGCGATCGAGCATTACAAAGAAGCGATCGCGCGCGGAGCCGACAACGCCGACGTGCGGACCGATCTTGGCAATTGCTTCCGCTTCCTCGGCCAGCCGGAGAAAGCGCTCGAGCAATACGGGATCGCGCAAAAGCAGGACCTCCAGCACGAGAACAGCCTCTTCAACCAGATTAGCCTCTTCGCGCAGGTGCTACACGATCACGCGCGTGCCGAAACCGCGGCGCGTGATTTCATCGAGCGCTTCCCACAAAGCCCGCGAGCGGAATCAGCCCGGCAACTGGTTCTCCCGCGGGAAAAAAGCGGGACCCCATCGTCCCAGCCCTGAAGGGACGGCGGAGGAATTCTCCACCCCCAAAGCGATCGGTAGCCGCACTAACTAGGGCTTGATGAGTCTGATCGCCCTCCGAGCCTCTTCGTTCATCATATCCAGGACGATACTTCCGACCTTCTGGTATCTGCTCGAGCGTCGTGTTTGAGCCTTTAACTTCTCACCTTCAGATCCGGGAGCGTCCGTCCGCGTGAGATCCTCCAATCCTTCACTGGCCAGGGCATGCCCAAGGGCGGCAGCCTGGCGGTACCACGCTGCGGCCTCGACCAAATCTGGCGGGGTCGACTTGAGACCGAATTCGTAAAACGCTCCCATCGCGAACTGATCTTCCGCGGAACCGGCCGAGGCGCGCTCACGAATTTCGTTCATCGTGCTGGCATCCAAGTCCAGTGCGGCAAACGAGAGCTTCAAAGGATCTGGCCTTATCAGTTGCGAGATGGTGTTGCTTCCTTCCGGTAAACTGTGATCAGCCGCGATGGACACATCTTCGCCACTTGGTCTCGTCGCGGCGAGAACAGTCTCCGATTCGCTCGGAGCAGTTGCAGAACCAATCGGCTCAGTGTTGGACACGGGCTCGGCGACCTTTCGTGCGCTGCCCATCCACATTAACCAAGCCACGATCAGCACCGCCGCCACGGCGAACACCGCCATCCGGAAAAGATTTGTCCGACTCCGGGATTCGTCGTAGGACGAGCGCCCGCCTTGCGCCACTGGCGCCGGCATGGCTTCCGGTTTCTCGGTTTCTTTCACAGGCAGGTGGCGCGGTTTTTCCATTGCCTCGATCAAGCGGTCAACGTCAGCGTGAAAACGCGCTTCGCTCAGCTCGATGGCGTTGCGACGCGAGAGTGGCGCAAGCGGCTCGGGCCGGTCCGCCTTGCGCGGCATGCGCGCCCCACCGACGAGAACGACCCGGATCTTGCGCTATAGCGCGCTCACAATTTCCCTGCGCACAAAATCCTCCGGATCGTCGAGACGGCGCCGGCCGGATGCATCCGTCATTCCCAGCCGGTCCGGCCCGAGCAGAACAATCGCGATTTCACAGGCGCCCACCTTGCGATTGATCGCCTCGACGAAATCTTCGTCGGGCTCGATTTGATCGATATCGATGAAGACCTCATCGGAGCCAAAATTCGCGCTCAACCGGTCGTAGAGACGACCAGCATAGGGAGCGGTATCTTCCCGCCGATAGTTAATGAAGAGCTTCACGTCTGGCTGCCCTTAATATGAACGCTCTTTTTCTAGCCCAAGCCGGCATTCGCTAAAAGCGCTTTCTGTCGTCGAGGTCATTTACCGGTCTGAGCCTGGCCGGCATCAAAAGGCCCAAATGCCTGGGCGAAACGGCCGGTGCAGAGTACGAGATTGAAAAGCGCCGGCTGCAATAACGACGACGACGCGCTGAAAAGCTTAACGAGCGTGTCACAAAAACTTCAAGAGCGGGCCGGTCGTTTCCTGCGGCCGTTCTTCCATGATCCAATGCCCGGTGTCCGGCAAGAAGACGATCGTGACACGTTCGGCCCCTAACCGATCGCCCTTGCGGGATATCCCTAAGACAAGCATTGACGCTTTCGCTTGTTCTCTCTTACTACTATTCTCAGGACTCAGTCGCGCCTCGCCCCGCCCGCGAGAGCGCCGCCGCCGTCGAGTCCGCTCCAAAAGCAGTCGATACCAGCGCCATCGTTATCGCCGCGCTCGCCTCTTATCCGAACGCTGGAAAACCGGTCCTAATGCCCAGACCGACCTGAAAACCGGCCCCAACGCACAGGTCGACTTCGCGCCTTTCTCACCCAGCGAAATGGCGACCTGGAACAAGTCTTCCGGTTACACCATTGTCTCCGGGGTCAGCCTGCGCCGATAACGAGACCTAGCGCGGAAATTTCCGCTGCCGCCTCCGTTCGCGCTCGCGGAATTCATCCTGGGCGCGCGCGTAGGGCGACTTGACCTGGCACCAGCCGCGGTGGATAGAGGTGGTATCACCGCATGAACGTGAGAAAGAAGCTCGTCGCCTTCCTCCTCCTCCTCGCGACGACCATTGCTCCGGCGCCCGCTCCCGCCGGTTTATTGCTGAACCTATCCACCCGGGTTGAAATCCCGTCGCCGTCTCTCGGCGAAGATGTCACCTCCGTCATCGGCGGCTTCATCATCGGCGGGACGAAATCGAGAAAGATCCTGATCCGCGCGATCGGTCCCTCCCTAGCCGACTTCGGCCTTGCCCCCCTCGCCGACCCTACCCTCGAGCTCTACGACGCCGATGGTGCCCTCCTCGCTTCCAACGACAACTGGATGGATACTCAGGAAACCGAGATCCGCGACACCGGGCTCCAGCCTAACGACCCCTTGGAGGCGGGCATCGTGATGACTCTCACCCCCGGCGTTTACACCGCGATCCTGCGGCCGCATGAGACGGTCCCGGGTGACCGAGTTCCGACGAGTGGCACGGCACTGGTTGAACTTTATGATCTGAGCCCGATCATCGCGCAGGCGCTCGACAACATCAGCACTCGCGGTGCCGTCGTGGGAAGCGCCAAGCCCATGATCGCGGGCTTCATTATCGGGAACGGGGATAACGTCACCGTTCTCCTGCGCGCTCTCGGACCGGCCTTGAATAACTTCGGCCTTTCCGGCCTCTCCGATCCACGGCTCGACCTCTACGATGCGGAGGGAAACATTCTCGCGAGCAACAACAACTGGGAGGAGAGCCAGGCGGTCGAGATCGCCGCCACCGGACTCGCCCCCACCGATCCGCTCGAAGCCGCGATTCTCGTCAATCTGCCCCGGGGCTCGTACACCGCAGTGCTTTCGCCCGTCGAGGTCCAGGGGCATGGCAGCGCGCTGGTCGAGCTCTACAAGCTGGAGTAGACCGGGCCCGCTCCGTCGGGGACCTAGGGGTCCTGGATCTGGTCGAGCACGTTCTTGTAGTCCTCGTAGCTATAAAGTCCGACGCGCTGGGTGACATGTGCCGTTGCGGTGCCCTCCTCTCGGATAATGCGTAACCCTCGGCGTGTACACCGGGTGATTTTCAGGAATCTCTGTGATGTCGTCCCGTAGAATATTGCCGATCTTCACATTTCGCTCCCATCTGTCGCTAGCGTCGTTGAGCGCTCTGTTGAATTCGGCCACACTTTTTAGCTTGGTTTTCTCGTCAAACTCTAGGACCCATTTCGTGCCTCTTGGATCCGGGTCGTTCAGGATCGTCACATCACCGTTCTTTTCGCAACCGCCGACAAACGTCGCCAGCGCTATCATTACTGCCATGTTTGAGGGTTTCATGATCCGGTTCTGCTCCCGCGCCAAAACCCTGTCAAGCCTCATTAGTATTTCATCTTTCTGCCTTCTTCCATCTTACTTCTCTTCGTCTATCCTTGAGCGATGCGCGTCCTCATCGCCGATGCCCAGAAAGACGTCGGCATCAGCCTGGCTGCGCTGGTCGAGCGGTGCGGCCACGAGGTTTTGCAGGTGGTCGGGTCCGGCCTCGACGCCATCCAGGCCTACACCCGGCTCCAGCCCGATCTTGTTCTGATGGATTATTCGCTCCCGCGCCTCAATGGCGCCACCGCCGCGCGCATGATCCTCGCGAAAGATCCGGCCGCGCGCATCGTCATTGTCTCCGCCGGCACACCTCCCGTGTCGCCAGTCGAGAGCGGCGCCGTGGCCGTCCTGGCGAAGCCGGTCGAGTTGGACAAATTATACGCCGCGCTTTACGACGCCGCGCCCCCGCCCTAACGAGCCGCCGACCGAGTTATTCTGACCCTTACTCGCTGCCAAAGTCGTTGGCTTCCGGAGAACGCGCCTTTTGTGGCGGCGACGCCCTCGTCGCCGGATGTGTCGGCAGCACCCTCGCCGCCCGGATCAAAGAGCACCAATCGATGAGCGCCCAGAACTTGCGGCGAGGGCGCCGCAAACACTTCCGGCGACGGGGGCGTCGCCGCCACGATTAGACGCTTCCCATTCGTTACGGCCTAGAGCGGATAAGACAAAGTCGCGCCAAGAATCGTAACCAGCAGGAGCACCACCGGCACAAGCACGAGAAAGACCACGAAGGTATAGCCCATGACATCGCGCGCCCGGAGCTGGAAAAGCCCGAGGATCGGAAGCATCCAGAAAGGTTGCACCAGGTTGGCGAGCGCTTCGCCGAGGTCATACGACGCCACCACCCAGCCCAAATGCACCTTGAGTTCGTGCGCCGCCGCCATAACATAGGGCGCTTCCACGACCCACTTGGAACCGCCGGACGGCACAAAGACACCGAGCACGGCGGAATAGACCGCGACAATCGCCGGAAAGGTCTGAGGAGTAGAGAGACTAACGAATGCATGTGCGATCTGCTCACTGAGCTGGGTATAAGTGATGACTCCCGCGATCCCGGCGTAGAAAGGAAATTGCAGGATCACTCCCCAGACCGCGGGCGTCGCTCCCTGCACCGCGTGCATGAGACGCGCCGGAGTTCGGTGCAGGAGGAAGCCGAGCAGCAGGAAGGTGAGATTGACGATATTCAGGTTGATCGCGCCCAGCGGTTCAGCGGCCTGCATAAAGTAGCGCACGAGATAGGTCCCGCCGATGAGCACGATGAGCCAGTTCAGGATCGGTGAATGCTCGAGCCACTGGCCAGGAGTAGGTTTCGCGACCGGCGGGGGTGGCTCGATCTCGGCCTGGCCGAGCGCGATGCCGAGATCCTGCGCCGTCTTGCCGCGTCCCGCCGGCGGCGTGACCAGCCACATCACGGTCGTGACAATCGCAATTTCCACCACGACCGAGACCACGCTCTGCCAAAGGAAAATAGTGTGACTGAAAGAGATGATGCCGTCAGGAACCAAGCCGCCGCGGGCGACGATCTCGCGGATCTGCGGCTGGAGCGCGCCCGGCGAAGCCATCTGCAGCGCGGCCGATCCGCTCAGCCCCTGCGCCCAGATACTTCCGAGACCGAGGAAGCTGGCGGCGGCGAGGGCCCGGTAATCCACGCCCGTCACGCGGCGCGCCACCTCGCGCGCCAGCACGGCGCTGAAGATGAGACTGAAGCCCCAGTTAAACCAGGAGCTGGCCATGGCGAAGAACGTCACCAGCGCGACCGCGTTGCGCGGTGTGCCCGGCCACGAGGCCAGCGCGCGGATGACTTTCCCGACCGGCTGCGAAGTCGCGAGCACATAGCCGGTGATGATGATGAGCGACATCTGGAGCGTGAACGGGATCAATTCCCAAAAGCCTTTCCCCCAGGCGTCGATCACCTGCGGCAGACTCGCGGGGGTGAAGGCAATCCCCGCCACGATCACGACCAGCGTGCCGATGAGCGCAAAGATAAATGCGTCGGGCACCCATCGCTCCGTCCAGCCGGTGATGGCGAGCGCCATCCGCGCGAGCAGTCCCGCCTCCGCCGGTGGTTCGGTGTGTTCTCCGGAACGGGAATCAGGGACGGTCATGGCGGCGGCATCCTAGCACAGCCGCAAAAACCTTCCGAGCGCCGCGAGCGCCGCGCCGGAAAACGCAGTTTTCCATCGGATTTTGCTTTCGATTTTTCGGACGGTGTTGTGTAATCTCGGGGCGATGGCAAACGAAGCTTCGAAATATTTCATGGGCGACGTCTATGCGGCGGACGTGGGGGTGGGTTTCCTGGCGAGGGATAACCGCGGGGGCAGCACTGATCCGACGATCGACGAGGCGACCGCCCGCGCCATCGTCGCCGCGAGCGATAGAGATCCAAACGTGAGCCTCAGTCCCGTCAATCTCTTCGAAATTTCGCACGAAGAGTTCGATCTCTACTGCGATTCCGAGATGCAGGGCCTCAGCCTCCCCGACGGGCTGACGCTCTTCCAGGTGAAACGATAGCAGCGGCTGCGTCTAGTCGCGCAGACCCCGCTTCAGTTCCCAGACTCTGATCGCGGCCGCGAGAAGTTTCTTGATCCGATATATCGTGCCCGGTCCGGGCGTCGACGCTTCTTTCCGCAAAACCGGCTTCGAATTCCCCCGCGGGCTGCGTTTGCGCCCCCGTTTCTGCACGCCGGAACGGCGCGGCGAATCCGGCGGAGAAACATCGTCGCCGGGATGTCCGCTGGAAGCGTGCCCGTTGATCGGGGAGTTTTCTTTCATCGAAAGTCCGACGAGGATCGGCGTTTCCTATTCAACGAAACACGCTCCGGGCAAACGCGCTGAACTCGATGCCGAAAGTTTGACACGCGCCCCTCTCGCGCGCGAAAGATGGCGGCGTGAAGAGCGTGACCGGTTTGTTTTCGTTCCAGATGAAGGTCAACGGCGAGCCGCGTCCGGCCATCGCCGAGATTATCGAGCCGGGGATTGCACCGGAGAAGGTGGTGCACGTGATCCGGGGGGAGTGGGCCAACCTCGTCGTGCCGGGCGTCTCGCAAAACCGCATCGAATGTCTCGGCTGGGAAAAAGTCGAGTCGGCCCCGGAAGGCTGGAAGCGAGCGAAAAAGACGGGAGCCAATCCTGTGATCGTCTGGCGAAATCCTTAGCTGCCTAACGAGCAGCGCGGGCTTCGAATCGTTCCCTCCAAAGTTGCGCCCGCCGCACAATTGCCAATTGTCTGCCCTTTAGATGACGACTCGGCTCCACCTTCTTGTTGCTCTCCTCCTTGCCAGCCTGCTGGGCGGCTGCGCCTCGACCCCGCCCGCGCCTTGGCGCGAGGCCGCGACGCAGGATCATCCCTGGGGCTATTTCAGCGGCGAGCCCGTCACGCAATGGAACCGCGACGGGCGCAGCATGACTCTTCTGCGCGAATTTCGCTACACCGACCCCACCGGATACGTCTGGGTCGCCCCCGCCGGGTCGGTCGTCGACGGCGCCTCCATCCCGCGGCCGCTCTGGACTCTGATGGGTGGCCCGTTCGAGGGGAAATATCGTTATGCTTCTGTCCTGCACGATGTCGCCTACACGATTCAGAACCGCCCGCCGAAAGAGGCCGACCGGATGTTCTACCACGCGATGCGCTGCAGCGGAGTCGGCCCGATCGAGGCCAAGACGCTGTATTTTGCGCTGCTGCGTTTCGGCTGGCACTGGGATTTTTCGGTCAAGCGCGCCAAGCCGGTAAAGATTAACCGCAAGATGGTCGCGCGTGCGCTGCCCAAGGAACCCGTCACCGTCGCCGCGCAACAGGAAATCCACGGGGTCCAGGATTGGATCCGGAGTGCAAACCCGAGCGTGGAGGAGATCGAAGAGAAAGCGGAGTCCGTCACGCCCCAGCGGTGATTGATTAGGCCGGCCGCCTGCCGGCCGCGCTCGCCCACGCCGATTCCTGCCCGCCGGGAGCGTCCGGTCGAGCCCGGCGTCCGTATCACTTCCCGGAGATGCAAACTTTCGGGAAAAACAGGCACATCCCGCTCGACGAAAAACTCACCGCGCTGCAGCAGGCCGATCCCTCTCGCCGATGGTCGTCCCTCGATGACAACCGGATTTGCACCATTTGCGAAAAAGTGATCACCGGGCGGATGATCGACGTCTGGCAGGATGCCCGGGGCGCCTATCACCTGCATTGCCCGACTTCGGGGTGCGAAGGGACGCCGCAGGACTGGTTCCCGCACGGCGTGGGCCACGCTCCTCCTCCCTCGATCCTAGGCGACGCCGCCACCTCCGGCCTCGGGCTGGCGCTTTCCTAGGCCCGCCCCGGCCTTCCCGCGCAAGGAATCGCTGGACTTGGCACCGGCATCGCTGGCAGGATGCGCCCCCGCATGACTCGACCGACGGCGCCGACCTCCGAAACGCAAATCCCGATGCTGCAATCGGACGCGCTCATCAACGACGATCTCGCGCCGGTCCCAGTCGCCGAGCGAACCTGGTCGATGTGGAGCATCGCCGCGCTCTGGGTCGGGATGGCGATCTGCATCACCACCTACACCCTCGCCAGCAGCCTCATCGAGCAGGGCATGAACTGGAAACAGGCCGTGCTCACGATCTTTCTCGGCAACCTCATCGTGCTCATCCCGATGACGCTGAACGCCCATCCCGGCACGGCCTACGGCATCCCTTTCCCTGTCCTCATCCGCGCTTCCTTCGGCACCCTCGGCTCCAACATCCCTGCGCTCATGCGCGCGCTCGTCGCCTGCGGCTGGTTCGGGATCCAGGCATGGATTGGCGGGGAGGCGCTGAACACGTTCTTCACGAGCGTGATCCCCGGATGGCGGGACCTGCTCGGCCCTGGCTACGACGGCCACACGACGACCGAGTGGATCTCTTTTCTCCTGTTCTGGGGGCTGAACGTCGCGATCATCTATCGGGGCATGGACCTGCTGCGCAAAGTGGAGAACTGGGCGGCGCCATTCGTGCTCGTGATGACGGCGCTGCTGCTCGCGTGGGCTGTGACTGAAGCCAAGGGCTTCGGGCCGCTGCTGTCGCAGCCCGGCAGATTTCAGACGGTCGGCGAGTTCCTGCCGGTGTTCGTTCCTTCGTTGACGGCGATGATCGGCTTCTGGGCGACGCTGTCGCTCAACATGCCGGACTTCACCCGCTTCGGCCGCAGCCAGCGCGAGCAGGTCGTCGGCCAGGTCATCGCGCTTCCGACAACCATGTTCCTGTTTGCCGCAATGGGCGTGCTCATCACGAGCGCGACGACGATCATCTACGGGGAAGTGATCTGGGATCCGATCAAGCT
>JALYQE010000230.1 GCA_030855965.1 Verrucomicrobiota bacterium
ACCGGATGATGACGCAGGCGGCCAACGCCTTTTTGAAAACGCTGGAGGAACCGCCTAACAACTCGCTCCTGATTCTCCTCAGCTCCATTCCGGAAGTGTTGCCCGAGACGATCCTCTCGCGCTGCATTGAGATTCCCCTCGCCTCTTCCGCCGACCTCGCGCTCTCGAGTGAAGAGGAGGCCCTGATCGAGCTGCTCAATCGCCTAACGAGTGGGTCGGCGGGCAGCGTGCACGAAGCCTACCTGCTCGCGCAGGGCGTACACGGCCTGCTCGGGCAAATCCGCGAAAGCATCCAGGCAGAAACGGCGGCGGCGCTCAAGCGCGAGGAGACGCACTACAAAAACACCACCGACGGCGGCGCCTGGCTCGACACCCGGGAAGATCATTACAAGGCCCTGGCGGAAAGCCGCTATCTGCAACAACGCGCGCAGTTGATCGAGACGCTCTTCCTTTGGTGGGGCGATGTTCTCCGGGCCAGCACCGGCGTGCCCGCACGGGAGCTGCCAAACGCCGCCGCGGCCACGGAAGCAATCGCCGCCCGCCTAACGACGCTAGAAATCCTCCGCCGCATCCGACGTTTGGAAGAATTGCGCGATCACCTCAGCCGCAACATCCAGGAAGCGCTCGCGCTCGAGGTCGCGTTCCTGAAGATTTTTCGCTTTGCCGAATGAAGCCGCTCCCGCTTCTGCGCGTTGGCCTGATCGGTCACGGCTTCATGGGCCAGGCCCATTCCAATGCCTGGCGGCAGGCGCCGCGGTTTTTCGATCTCCCGGCGGAAATTCGGCTGCGCACCCTCTGCGGCCGCAATGCCCGCGCGCTGAAAAAATCGGCGGCGGAGTTTGGCTGGGAGAAGACGGCGACGGACTGGCGCGCGGTGGTCGAGGATCCGGAGATCGAGATCATCGACATCAGCACGCCTAACGATTCCCACGCCGAGATCGCGATTGCGGCGGCTCGGGCAGGCAAGGCGATCCTGTGCGAAAAGCCGCTCGCCCGGAGCGTGAAGGAAGCGGAGCAGATGGCGGCGGCGGTGCGCGCAGCGGGCGTGGTCGGCATGGTCTGCCATAACTACCGGCGCGTGCCCGCGCTCGCGCTGGCGCGCGAGATGATCGCGCGCGGAGAACTGGGCGATCGGTTGGTTCATTATCGCGCCCGCTACGCGCAGGATTGGATCGTCGACCCCGCCTTTCCTCTCGTCTGGCGCCTGCAGGCCGGGGCGGCCGGGAGCGGTTCGTTAGGCGATCTCGGCGCTCATATTGTCGATCTCGCGCGTTACCTGGTCGGCGAATTCCGTGAGGTTTGTGCGCTGCGTGAGACTTTCGTCAAACAGCGCCCGCTCCCGGGGCAGAAAAGCCGGCGCGGCAAGGTAACGGTCGATGACGCGGTCTCCGTACTCGGACGTTTCCGGAACGGGGCCCTCGCCACCTTGGAGGCGACTCGCTTCGCCCCGGGCCGGAAGAATGCCCTAACGATCGAGATCAACGGCAGCGAAGGCTCGCTCGTTTTCGATCTGGAGGAGATGAACCGGCTGCGCTTCTACCGCGCGCGCGATCCGGAGGGGGCGCGCGGTTTTCGCGACATCCTGGTGACGGAGAATTCGCATCCCTACGTCGAGGCGTGGTGGCCGCCGGGTCATCTCCTCGGTTACGAACACAGCTTCGTGCACACAATGGCCGATTTCGTCAGGGCCGTCGCCACCGGCAAGAGCGTTGCGCCATCCTTTGCCGACGGCCTGGCCACGCAACGAGTGCTGGCGGCGATCGAGGAGAGCGCTCGCGCGAATCGCTGGATCCGGTTGTAAACCCGATCGTCTTCCCGGCTACGATTTCTTCTCGCTCCGGGGGCGGAAGTTCAGCATCAACGGCAGCCCGGGGAACGGTTCCGCTTTGCGGATCTGCGCCTCGAGATAGCGCGCGTAGGTGTCGACCAGCAGCTTCGGATCGTTTACGAAAAGGACGAACTCGGGCGTAGGCAGCGGGCGGTTTTCTCCGCGCGTTTGCGTGGCGTAAAACAACTTCATCCGCTTGTTCGCCGACATCGGCGGCGGGCTCACGACAAAGGCCTCGCGCATCAGGCGATTGAGCACGCCGGTGCTGAGACGCGCCTGCGCGCCGCGGCGGATTTTGCGGATGGCGCTGAAGAGCCGGTCGACGTTTTCCCCGGTGAGGGCGGAGGCGACGAGGATCGGCGCGTAGGGCAGAAAGAAGAGACGATCGCGCGTTTCCTCGATCAGTTTCGCGAGCGCTTCTTTCGCGCTGCGCTCCGGTTTCACGAGATCCCATTTGTTGACCAGGATGAGCGACGGCTTTTGCGACTTCAGCATCAGGGCTGCGATTTTTTTATCCTGCAAAGTGACGCCGCTGGTGGCGTCGACCACCAGCACACAAAGATCGGCCCGCCGGATGGTGCGTTCCGAGCGCATCACGCTGAAGACTTCGACCGAGCTGGAGTGTTTGCCGCGCGGGCGAATGCCGGCGGTGTCGATGAGAAGGAAATCGTCCTTGCCATGCCGGTAGGCGATGTCGACCGCGTCGCGCGTCGTGCCGGGGATGTTGCTCACGATCGTGCGGCGATCGCTCAGGATGGCGTTCACGAGCGAGGACTTACCGACATTCGGTCGCCCGATGATGGCGAGAGAAAGCGGAGCGGCCGCGGCCGGTTCCTCTTTGCTTTCCGCGACGGGCAGGCATCGCTCGATCGTCTCGACTAACGAACCAATCCCGAGTCCGTGCGCCGCGCTGATCGAGAGCAGTTCGGGGAAACCGAGCCGCTGGAATTCCACATCGAGGTTCTCGTGCTTGGGATGATCGATCTTGTTCACCGCCAGAATGACTGGGCGCCTGGACCTGCGCAAAAGCTGAGCCAGTTCCTGATCCACCGGGGTGAGGCCCTGCTGCGCATCGACCACGAAAACAATCACGTCCGCCTCGCGCATGGCCGCATCCGCCGCGCCACGCACTTCATGCAAGAGCTCGGTCTCGCCTTTTCCGCCGATGCCGCCGGTATCCCAAACGAGAAAATCGCCGCGCTTGCTCGGGGCGGAAATCCGGTCGCGCGTGATCCCGGGCTGGTCGTGCACGATGGCGATGTCGCGCCCGACGAGGCGATTGAAGAGAGCGGACTTACCGACGTTAGGCCGGCCCACGATCGCGACCTGACGGTTCTTTCCGGTTGCCATTGGCCTAACGTTTCCTCTGCTCGCCGTTCGCGTTCGCATGGCCCTGCGCGCCGAGCTGCCGAAAGCCATCCATGACGTAGATGATGCCGGAGATGAAGGTGAAAAATCCCGCCGCCGCCACGACGTAGATGAGCGGGATGAACATGAGCTGCAACATCACCCAGGCGATCGCCGCCATTTGCAGGAAGGTGGCGACTTTCCCGGTCCAGGCCGGGCGCACCGTCACCTTGCCGTTGAGCAGATGCAGGACCGCGCTCCCGATCAGGATGACCGCATCGCGACTGATCACGAGAACCGGGAACCAGGTTGGGA
>JALYQE010000241.1 GCA_030855965.1 Verrucomicrobiota bacterium
TCGGGCTCACTCGCGAAGAGACCGACATCGCGGTCCACGGCGCATTCGGGAAAGGCAAAGAAAAGATCGGCCGCACCAGCATTCGCCAGCTCGGGATGGGGAACTGCACGCTGCTAAACGTGAAAGCGGCGGTCATCTCCGAACCCGGTGGGAGCGGGCTGTATCGCGCTTATGGCGCAACCGACGGGCTTTTTGGTCTGGGCGAAATGATGAAATACGGCGCCGTACTCGATATCTCCAATCGCCTCCTCCTCGTCAATCCGCGCGGACAAACCAAAGGCATCTCGGGAGGAATCCGCACCATCCTAACGAAAGAAGGCTACACCCCGGTGGACCTCTCGGTCCGCGGAGGTCACCTCCATGTCGCGGCCGTCGTCAACGGCACACCCTGCCGGCTGGTGGTGGACACCGGCGCTTTTCTCACCGTGCTGGACGACGGGTTTGCTCGCAAAGCCCGGCTCGGCGGCTATAACACCGGCGCCTACGCGCAGGGCTTTGGCACGAAGGCGCGGCCCATCCAGGTCAGCCAATTCCCCGAGTTCAAGGTGGGCGATTTCACGATCAAAAACGCCAGCGTCACCATCACCGCGCTCAGCCCGGGATTGCTCGGTGGCGATGGAAATGACTCTGCGGCCGGCTTACTCGGGGCGGAATACCTCGGCATGCACGGCGCCATTTTCGATTTCAACAGCGGGACGCTTTACCTGCGGCCGAAAAGGAAATCGTGACCGGCGGCCGGCATTTCGTTAAGGTCGCCCCCTTCCATGAATCCTTCGCCCCCTTCGAGCAGCTTCCGCCGCTTCAGTCTCGCCGCTGCCTTCGCGATCCTTCTCGTTGCGGCTTCTGGTCCGACCTGCGCCCGCGCCGATTCTCTCCCCAACGCGACGGAGGTCGCAAAGCAACTGGGCCGGGAAGTCGAGTTTGTCGACGTCGTTAGGGGGATCTCGCGCTCCCGCAGCAAGTCGGGCTGCTATCTGAGTTTCGGTGCGCCGTATCCGAAACAGGTCCTCTCAGTCTGGGTGCCGGATGAAGTTTACGCCCAGCTTCCGCGCGACCCCGGTTTGCTCGGTCGCAAGGTCCAAATCAAAGGCCGTCTCGAAGTTAGCCCGACCGGCCCGATGTTGACCCTCGCTTCGCCCGACCAGTTCGATCTTCTCGCGGTACACGATGCCTTTCTCGCCCAGAGTTTTCTCGACGGCCGGAAGGATCGCGAGCATTTCATGGCGGCGGTCGGGCAGGCGTTTTGGCGGGAAGATTTCGCCACTCTCGAGGCATTGGCCAAAGAACTTCAGGAAAGCCGCGAGCGTTTCTCGGATGGGACCTGGATCCTGAGCGCTTTTTTTAGCGCCCTCGAGGTGGCGCAAAATGAGGCCGATGAACGCTACGCCGAAGTCGCCCGGAAGATGGAACTCTGGCGGGCGCGTTATCCTGCCTCGGCCGCCGCGCCGATCGCGCAGGCCGGATATCATTTAAACCTCGGGAGTCATGTCCACGGCGACGAATCGGGTTCGCATAGCGAGGATAGTCATGATCGTTACGTCCGTGAGGGGGGCGTCGCGAGGCAAATCCTCGAAGCGCATCCGGCCGCGAAAATCTTGCCGGAATACTTTCAGAAAATGGAAGTCGTCGCCCTCGTGGAAGGCTGGCCGCCAGCTGACTTCTTCCGTCTCTTCGACGAAGCGGTCGCGCGCGAACCCGATTATTACACCACTTATTTCCGGGCGGCGTCTTATCTCCAGCGCGAACGTGGCGGGTGGGAGCGCTTTGCCGAAGCGCAACGCCAGCGGCGCGGCGCGGGCCAAGGTGATGTGATCTACACTCGCATCGCTTGGTCGATGAGCGTGAATTATCGCAACCTCTTCGAGAGCAGCGCCGCCTCCTGGGAGACGATGGCCGCCGGATTCAATCGCCTCATGAGCCAGTATCCGGAGTCCCGCTGGATCAAAAATTCCTACGCCAATTTTGCTTTCCAGGCCCGTGACCGCGCGCGCCTTCGGCCCGCTCTGGCCGCGATCGCGTCCAATCCCGACATGGGCGTCTGGGTCAATCTCGAAAACTTCGCCATCGCAAAGCGCTTCGCGGACGAAGAGCCGGCCAACGTGCGCGAGCCTTAGGAGAGGGGCGGCGGGCCGCCATGGGCGCGGCGGTAAAGAGATGAATCCGTTACTCCACGTCAAACGGAGAACCGCTCGTGAACCTTTACCAGAGAACCGCGCGCTCGGTTCGGCCCCGCTCCACCGGCGAAGTCGTGATCGTCGGCGCCGGGCCCGGTGGACTGGCCGCTTCCATCCTGCTTGCCGCCGCGGGCCTGCGGGTGCGCATCCTGGAACGGCTCCCGATGATCGGTGGCCGCACCTCCACGATCGAGGCCGAGGGTTTCAAATTCGATCTCGGCCCGACCTTTTTTCTTTATCCGCGCATCCTCGACGAAATTCTCCAGGCGGCTGGCACTTCGCTCCAGGCTGAGGTGGAAATGGTGCGGCTGGATCCGCAGTATCGGCTCACTTTCGGCGCCGGCGGCCAGATCGACTGCACGCCCGATCGCGCCGGGATGGAACAGCAGATCGCCGCCCTCGCGCCTAACGACGCTTCCGGCTTCGGCCGTTTCCTTGATGACAACCGGCGCAAGCTCGCGCTCATGCAGCCCTGCCTCGAAAGCTCTTTCTCCAGCTGGAGAGATCTCTTGGCGCGGCCCGTTCTCAAGATGCTCCCCGTCCTCCGGCCGCATCAATCGATCGATGCTTATCTGCGCCGCTTCTTTTCCGACGAGCGCATCCGGCTCGCCTTTTCCTTCCAGTCAAAGTACCTCGGCATGTCGCCTTTCCGCTGCCCGAGCCTTTTCTCGATCCTTTCCTTTCTCGAATACGAGTACGGCGTCTTCCATCCGATCGGCGGCTGCGGCGCGGTCATGACCGCTCTCGCCCGGGTGGCGCGTCGGATGGGCGTGGAAATTCACCTCGACGAACCAGTCGAGGAGATTCTGCTGGAAGGTCGGCGCGCCACTGGCGTGCGCACCCGCGCCGGCGTCTACGAGGCGGACGCGATCGTGTTGAACGCCGATTTTGCCCGGGCCATGTCCCGGCTTTTGCCTAACAACAAGCTGCGGCGCTGGAGCGCGGCCCGGATGGCGAAGAAGAAATTCTCCTGCTCCACCTTTATGCTCTACCTCGGGATCGAGGGACGCTACGACCTGCCGCACCACAACATCCATATTTCGGCGGACTACGCCCGGAACCTCGACGAAATCGAGAACCGGCACCTTCTCTCGGAGGATCCCTCGTTCTATATTCAGAACGCGTCGGTCACCGACCCGACCCTCGCGCCCGCGGGCATGAGCACGATCTATTTTCTCGTTCCGGTCACGCACCAGCATCCGAATGTCGACTGGTCGCGCGAGCGCGAGCGTTATCGGGCCCTCGCCTTGCGCAAGGCGGCCGAGGCCGGCTTCACCGGTCTGGAAAAACGGATCCGGTTCGAGCGCCTGCTCACGCCCGACGATTGGGAGAAGCAGTACGAAATCCATCGCGGCGCGACCTTCAACCTCGCCCACAACCTCGGGCAGCTCCTGCATTTACGCCCGCGCAACCGGTTTGAGGATGTCGACGGCGTCTATCTCGTTGGCGGCGGAACGCATCCCGGCAGCGGGTTACCGGTGATTTTCGAGTCGGCCCGGATCAGCTCGCGCCTCTTGTTGCAGGACCTCGGAGTGTCCGCACCCGCTCTGCCGAGCATCATGCCCATGGAGGAAGCGGCGGCATGAACGAAATCATCGCCGCCGCCCGGGTCGCGCAGCGACGTTGGGCCGGCACGACCCTGCGCCAGCGCCTCGCCGCCATCGCGCAGCTCCGGCTCGCGATCGCGGAGAACCCGAGCCGCCTGGCCCAGCTCGCGGCCGAGCCTAACGACCGTCCGCTGGCCGAGAAGCTCACCTCCGAGGTTATCCCGCTGCTCGATGCCTGCCGTTTTCTCGAGCGTAGTGCGGCCCGCATTTTGCGCCCGGAAAAATTCGGCGCGCGCGGCCGCCCGCTTTGGCTGCGCGGTCATTCCTTTACCCTCGAGCGCCGGCCTTTTGGCGTTGTTCTCGTTGTCGGACCGGGCAATTACCCTCTTTTTCTCGCCGGCGTTCAGTTGTTGCAGGCGCTCGTGGCCGGCAACGCCGTCCTGCTCAAGCCGGCGGAAGGTTGCAGCGCGCCGCTCCTCTGGCTGGTCGAACAACTGCGCGAGCGGTGCTTGCTCGACCGCGATCTTGTCCAAATCCTCCCCGAACCGCCCGCCACGGCTCAGGAAGCCGTCCGGGCCGGCGTCGACAAGGTCTTCTTCACCGGCGCCTCGGAAAACGGGCGCGATTTGCTCGCTCTGCTCGCGGAACGAAACATCCCGGGTGTTTTCGAACTTTCCGGAGCCGATTTTGTTATCGTTAGGCAGGATGCCGATCTGGAGCGCGCGGCCCGGGCCATCGCCTTCGGTCGGCGCCTGAACGCGGGCGACACCTGCATGGCGCCGCAGGCCGTCCTGGTCCATGAAAATGTCCGCATCGGCCTAACGAGCCGGTTGCACCAGCTCGGGCTCGGCGACCTGGAAGTGCGCGCTTTCGCCGACGACCACGCCGCCCTCGTCCTTGCCCGGGAAAATCAGCACGGGCTCGGCGCTTCTGTTTTCTCCGCGGACGAGGAAGCGGCGCGCGCGCTTGCGCGGCAGTTGCCGACCGGCTTCGTCACGATCAACGATCTCATCGCGCCGACGGCCGATCCGCGTTTTCCCTTTGGCGGGGTGCGCGCGAGCGGTTTCGGAACGACCCGCGGCGCGGATGGCCTGCGCGAATTCACCTATCCGCATGTGATCGCGCTACGCCGGGGCCGCTGGCTTCCGCATCTCGAGGAAGCGAAGCCGGGCGACGAAAAATTGTTTTCTGCCTACATCAAAATGGCGTATGGCCGCGGCCGGGAACGGTTGCAATCGCTCCGCGCGTTCCTCCAAGCCGCGCGCCAGCGCGGTGTAGCGGCAGGCGTGTCGCCCGCAAATGCGCCCGCCAATCGGAATGCTCACAACCCTCATGCGGCCGACACCGCCGCCTCCACATCTCGCAAATGAAACGCATTGGAATTATCGGTGGTGGACTGGGCGGACTCGCTTCCGCCTGCACGCTCGCGGCGCGCGGCTATTCCGTCGTGCTTTTCGAGCGCAATGAATGGCTTGGCGGCAAGGCGGCGGTGCTGGAGCAGGATGGATTTCGGTTCGACATGGGGCCGACGATTGTGACCCTTCCCTCCGTCTTGCGCCGAATTTTTGCCGAAGCCGGACGCAAGCTGGAGGAATCGGTCGATCTCGTTAGGCTCGATCCGCAGTGGCGCTCGTTTTTTGAAGACGGAAGCACGCTCGATCTTCATTCCGATTCCTCGCGCATGGCCCGGGAGCTGGGGCGCTTTGCACCCGAAACTTCCGCCGCCGCGGGCTATGATCGCTTTCTCAAGCTCTCGGAACGGCTTCATCGCATCTCGCGCAATTGGTTTTTCTACCGCCCGGTCGGTGGCCTGCGCGACATGTTCAACGCCGGCCACATGGCTCAGGCAGGGACCCTCGGCGATGTCCTGGCCATGCGGATGGGCCGCACGGTTGGCGGAACGGTCCGCAGCTTTATCCCGGACGCGCGGGTCGCGCAGATGGTCGACCATTTCACCCAGTACGTCGGCTCGGCGCCGGACTCTTCGCCGGCGGTTCTGTGCGGCATCGCCCACATGCAGACGAGTGAAGGAATTTCCTATCCGATCGGCGGTACGGGCGAAATCCCGCGCGCGCTCGTGCAACTCGCGACCGAGCTCGGAGTCGAGCTTCGGACCGGCAGCGGGGTGCGCCGCATCACCCAGGACGCCGGTAAAGTGACCGGGGTGGAACTGGAGTCGGGCGAACTCGTCAGGCTGCATGCAGTGGTTGCCAATTCCGATGCCGTTCGCACGCATCGCGAGCTGCTCGGCGGCGTGAAAAAATTTGAGCGCCGCCGCCGCTACGAGCCGGCCTGTTCCGGAGTTGTGCTTTACCTTGGGCTGAAGCGGCGGCCGGAGCAGTTGCTCCATCATAACTTCGTCTTCTCGCGCGACCCGCACGAGGAGTTCGATTTCATTTATCGCCAGGGCGAGCCCGCGCCCGACCCGACCTGCTACGTTTGCGCCCCGGCCCGAACCGATCCGACCGTCGCGCCCGCGGGCGGCGAAGCGCTCTATGTTTTGGTGCACGCGCCTTACCTGAGAAAGCATCACGATTGGCAAAAAATGCTGCCGGAATATCGGCGGGTGATCCTGCGCAAGCTGCGCCGCACTGCCGGGCTCGAAATTGAAAACGAGATCGTGAGCGAGAGCGCGCTCACCCCGCAGGATATCCATGATCGCTACGGCGTGCTGAATGGCGCGATCTACGGAATCGCCAGCCACGGGCGCTGGCTCGGAGCGTTTAAGCCGAGCAATCGCAGCCCGGATTTGCGCGGCCTTTACCTGGCGGGCGGCGCAGCGCATCCCGGTCCGGGCATGCCAATGGTTTTGATGTCGGGCTGGATCGCGGCCGATGCGATCGACCAGGATTTTGGCGGCGCGCCCTTGAACTCCCGCGCGCCGCAGGCCGGGAAACGGATGCAGCCGGAACCGGTGTGAGAGCGCCCGGCCGAGTTCCAGGGATTTCGCAGCCGCTGCTCGCCCTCTTTTCCCGGTATGCCGCCTGGTTTCTCGGAAAGCATTTTCATTCCATCCGGCTCCTCGCCTCGGCGGCGCCGCCTAACGATCCGCCCGGTCCGCTGGTCGTATTCCTGAATCACGCGGCCTGGTGGGATCCGCTTGTCTGTCTCTTTTTGCGGCGGCAATTCTTCCACCTTCGCTCCGCCTACGCTCCGATCGAGGCGGCTGCTCTCGCGCGCTACCGATTCCTTGGTCGGCTGGGATTTTTCGCGGTCGAAACCGGCACGACGCGCGGTGCCGCGCAATTTCTCCGGACCGCCGGCGCGATTTTGGAAACAGAAGGGGCCGCGCTTTTTCTCACGCCCCAGGGAAAATTTTCCGACGTTCGCGCCCCGCTCGTGTTCGCGCCGGGGTTGGATCACCTCGCGGCGCGGACGCCGGGCGCGAACTTTTTGCCGCTGGCGATGGAGTATTCCTTTTGGGAGGAACGCAAACCGGAAGTGCTGCTCGCCTTCGGCGAAGCTTTCCCGGCGACGGCGGGCGCTTCGCTCGTCCCGCGCCTGGCGGAGCTGCAGTCACGGCTCGCCGCCGCCGCCGCGCGGCGCCAGCCTAACGAGTGGGAAATCCTGCGCCAAAGCCGGAGCGGGGTGAACCTTCCCTACGATCTCTGGCGCGGAGTGCGGGCCCGGTGGCGCGGGGAATCATTTCGCGCCGGGCATGGCCGGCTATGATCTGGCTCGCGGGTTTCGCCCTCCTTTGTGCCGCCGTCCCGGCGCTGCTTTTTCTGGTCAACCTGCTCGCCTACCGGCCGCCTTCCCCGGCCGGCCGTGCGGATAAGGCGAGCGCCGTTCTCATCCCCGCGCGTGACGAGGCCGGGAAAATCGAAATGACCGTTCGCGCCGCGCTCGGGAGCGGAGCGGATCAAGTGATCGTGCTCGACGACGGTTCGAGCGACGGGACCGCCGGGATCGTTAGGCAAATCGCCCGTGAAGTTCCCCGTCTGCGTCTTCTTTCGGGCGAACCGCTGCCTGCCGGCTGGTGTGGAAAAAATTTCGCCTGCGCTCAGCTGGCCGCGGCCGCGACGGCTCCGGTATTGATCTTCGTCGACGCCGACGTGCAGCTTGCGCCGGGTTCCGCCGCCCCCCTGGCCGGGTATCTCGAGCAGTCCGGCGCGCAACTGGCGAGCGGGGTGCCGCACGAGATCACGCTCACATTTTCCGAGCAGCTGCTGATTCCGCTGATCCATTTCCTGCTTCTCGGATTCCTCCCGCTCCATCGCATGCGGCGCACCCTGCACCCCGCCTACGGCGCCGGCTGCGGGCAACTCTTTGTCGCCGATGCCGCCGCCTACCGGGCGTGCGGCGGGCACGGCGCGATTCGCGCGCGGATTCACGAAGGGCTTTGGTTGCCGAAAAAATTCCGCGAACACGGCTTCGCCACCGACCTCTTCGATGCGACGGCGCTGGCCACCTGCCGGATGTATCAGACCAACGGCGAGGTCTGGCGCGGGTTGGCCAAAAATACCCACGAAGGCCTCGGCGCACCGGGCGTGATTTTTCCGATGACGCTCCTTTTGCTTTGCGGACAGGTTCTGCCGTTCCTCCTCGTTATCGCGCCAGTGACATCCTCGGTGCGACTACTTGCCGCCCTCGCCGGTGTGTTCGTCTTGTTTCCGCGTCTGATTGCCGCCCTCCTCTTCCGGCAAACCTGGACGGGAGTGATCCTGCATCCCGGCGCGATCGTTGCGCTCCTCGGGATTCAATGGTTCGGGCTCGTTAGGTTCCTGCGCGGCCGTCCCGCGGTCTGGAAAGGACGCGCCTATCCCGTGCGCGGACGGGAGACTTTAGACTAACGCCGGGGTGCGATTATTTTTTTGTCGCACCCGTTTTCTTGAGGGCGTTTTTCGCAACCCGGCTAACGAAGATCGTCACCGCGATGGTGGCGAGCAAACCGATCCCGAGAAAAGTCCACTGCAGCGGGCTGTAGCTTTTACTTCCGCCGGAGAGGCCGGCCTGGCCAATCGCTCCGAGATAGGCGTAGAGGAGCGTGCCCGGGAGCATCCCGACAAAACTGGCCAGGAGATAAGGCCAGAACCCAATCGCCGTCACACCGTAGAAATAATTGCTGACGTTGAATGGGATGAGCGGGCTCAGGCGGAGGAGGCCGACGATCTTCCAGCCCTGCTGGCCGATCGCTTCATCGATGGCGCCGAATTTTTTGTTCTTCCGCGCGACCTTCTTGATCCGGTCACGGAAAAGATAACGGCCGGCGAGGAAGGCGAACCCCGCGCCTAACGTCGCCCCGGTGATCGCCACGGCGGCCCCGGCCACGATGCCGTAAACCAGCCCGGCGGCAATGGTGAAGATTGCGCCGGGCAAAAAGAGGAGCGCGGCGAGCGCGTAAACGCCGATGAAAATAAACGCACCGGCCACTCCCAGGTCCTGGATCCAGGCGGTGAAGCTCTTCACCCATTCGCCGATCGGCAGGAAGGAAAGCGCGACCGAAAGAGCGATCAGCCCGCCGGCGATGGCGATCCATTTCCAGTACTTTCCGAGCCAATTCATTTGCAGAGAATCATGAACGCGCCCGCCGGTAGAGCCAGCCAGTGATTTTGCGCGCGCGCGGGGTGAGGCGTTTCTTATTCAGTTTCTCGGCCGACTTCAGGACCAGACTGGCGAAGGTCGGGTAGCCGTAAATGGTGGCGGCGATTTGTTTCAAACCGATCCCGTGTTTCATGGCGAGGACAAATTCCTGGATCAGCTCGCCGGCATGTTCGCCCACGATGGTCGCGCCCAGCACTTCATCGCTTCCTTGCCTAACGAGGACGCGGGCAAAGCCGGCCTCGGCCCGCTCCAGGACAGCGCGGTCGACCGTCTTCATTTCCTGGTCGATCAGGTCGTAGGCGACGCCCTCTTCCTTCGCCCTGCTTTCCGTTAGGCCAACGGTCGCGACTTCGGGATCGAGATAAGTGCACCAGGGGACGACGGAATAATCGACTTTCTGCCGCAGAAATGAAAACGGAACGAGCGTATTCCGGATCGCGATTCGCGCGTGGTAATCAGCCACGTGCGTGAACTGAAGTTGACCGACGATGTCGCCGATCGCGTAAATGCCCGGCTGCGTCGTCTCGAGGCGCTGATCCACCGTCACACCCTTCTTCGTAAAGGCGACATTGGCTTTTTGCAGGTTGAGATTCTCCACGTTGGGCTGGCGGCCGGCCGCGACCAGCAGCGCCGTGGCCGAGATTTTCTGCCCGCTGGCACGCAGGGAAACGCCCGCGGCGGATTTCTGCACCTCTTCGATTTTCGTCTCGGTCAGGACATGAACTCCCTCCGCTTCCAGCAGCGCGCGCACGAACTCGCTCACGGAGGGGTCTTCCTTGTCCAAAAGACGTTTTCCTTTTTGCAGAATAGTCACCTTTACCCCGAGCCGGTTGAACATTTGCCCCAGTTCGCAGCCGATCGGACCGCCGCCGATCACGATGACGCTTTCCGGTTTTTCCTTTAGCTGATCGAAAATTGTTTCATTAGTGAAATAGGAAACGTGGCTGGCGCCGATCGCGGGCGGAATCGCGGCGCGGGATCCGGTCGCGATGATGAAATTGCGCGCGCGCAGTTTTTGTTCGCCGACGATGATTTCGCGGGGCGAAAGAAAGGTCGCTTCCCCGCGAAAGACATCCACGCCTAACGACTCGAAGCGCTCCGCCGAATCGAGCGGCGCGAGCTCCGCTCGCTGCGCGCGCATGCTGGCGAAGACTTTCTCGAAATCGAATTGCGGATCGACTTTCGACACGCCCCATCTTTCGGCGTGGCGCATGCGATCGAGCAGGCGCGCGGAAGAGATTAGCGCTTTGCTTGGGACACAACCGAAGTTGAGGCAGTCGCCGCCCATCTCGTGGCGCTCGATCAAGGCGACGCGCGCTCCGAGCGCGACTGAGCCGGCCGCTGTAACGAGGCCGGCCGTCCCGGCGCCGATCACGACGAGATTATAGACTCCCTCTCCCTTTTTCATCGAGGGTAGGAGAGTGGACGAGGGCGGGTATTCCCGCGCTTGCTTAACAAGCGATGGCGTGGCGGCGGCAGACCCCGGAGAGCAGTTCCCAGAGCGCGGCCAGAATCCGGTCAGCGGCTTTCGTGACCGCAGCGGAATTTTCCGGGCCGACATGGCTCTCGAGCAAGGCTCGCTCAGCCGCGGCGTGTTCGC